>DATMOV010000416.1:0-14807 GCA_035568055.1 Cytophagaceae bacterium | reverse complement strand
AAAGACTCGTCTTATGAACCGGTGGTAACATTCAGTATCAACGAGTCAGATGGTGTTACGGCTGTTTCAGAAGATCTTAAAAATGACACCTACAAGCATTTCGACATAAAAAATGAGATTGAAGTCATTCCCAATTTTATTGACATGAATCGTTTCACCAAGCAGAAGAAAGAGCATTTCAAAAAGGCTATTTGCCCGAATGATGAAAAGCTGCTCATACATACATCCAATTTCAGGCCTGTAAAAAGAGTAGAAGATGTTCTCAAAATTTTTGTGAACGTAAGAAAACAAATTCCTTCTAAATTGCTTTTGGTGGGTGATGGACCTGAGCGAATCACCCTGGAGCAGCAGTCCCGTGATTGTGAGAATGCTGCTGCTGATATAAGGTTCCTGGGAAAATTAGAGGCCGTCGAAGAAGTACTGTCAGTTTGCGACTTGTTCCTGATGCCATCAGAAACGGAAAGCTTTGGACTTGCAGCGCTTGAAGCGATGGCATGTGAAGTGCCGGTCATTTCTACCAATACAGGGGGGTTGCCGGAATTGAATGTGCAAGGGAAGACAGGTTTTATGAGCAATGTAGGTGACGTGGATGACATGGTGAAG
Source organism: Cytophagaceae bacterium (assembly GCA_035568055.1). GTDB lineage: Bacteria > Bacteroidota > Bacteroidia > Cytophagales > Cytophagaceae > DATMOV01. The sequence goes on along the minus strand of DATMOV010000416.1, from coordinate 14,204 downwards.
AATGCTTTGTTTATCCTGCGTGATGAAAATTTGCCCACATTTAAAAAAAATGCATTAGAAAGAGCGAAAGAATTTGATATAGTTAATATACTTCCAAAATATCTGGAATATTATGAGAAAATATTGAGCAAATTCAAGAAAAAATAAGAGACTTTTTCCTATAAGTCCAAAATGAATTAAATTGTTGATTATTTAATATATGGAACCAATAATAGATTATAAACCTAAACATAACGGTACCAAAAAGGTATTTGATAATCCTTTGCTTGAAAGATTGACCCGTACTCATATTTCAGTGCCCATTTCTATATTTTTGATTATTTCGGCCGGCTTGCTCTACATTGCATATCTTCATACTACGATTGAAGGTGTTCTTATCCCATTTCTTTTTCTTGGCGGGCTGCTGTTTTTTACTTTGTTTGAATACCTGTTGCACCGTTATGTATTTCACATGCAACCAAACTCTGAATTAAAAAAGAAGATTCAATATAACATGCATGGTATTCATCATGAATTTCCAAAAGACAAGGCACGTCTGGCCATGCCTCCGATATTGAGTATATTTTTCGCCTCACTTTTCTTTGTGGTATTTTATGCGCTGATGGATACTAAAGTTTTTGGTTTTCTGCCCGGTATGCTCACTGGTTACGCGGGCTATCTTTTTGTACACTATACAGTTCATTCCTATCCGCCTCCTAAGAACTTCTTTAAACATCTGTGGATAAATCATTCAATTCATCATTATAAAGATACCAAAATGGTATTTGGCGTGTCTTCTCCTTTGTGGGACTATATATTTGGGACAATGCCGAAGAAGTAAGGGGCTGAGATTTAGGAATAAGGATTTAGGGGAAAGGGAGCTTTTTTACATGAATAGCTCCTTTTTCTTTATAGTCGTAGCAAGGATTTATAGAAGTTCTGACTAATATATTTGCAATATTTAAGCGCAACCGCTAATATTGCAGTCCCTTTTACCAGGGAACACTCCTTCTTAGCTCAGCTGGTTAGAGCATCTGACTGTTAATCAGAGGGTCGCTGGTTCAAGTCCAGCAGAGGGAGCACAGGCAACCCCTTGAAAATTAAAACTTTCGAGGGGTTTTGCTTTTTATATGAACTCAAGAATGCTATAGAGATAAGAAAAAAAGACCCGATGGCGAAATACGAATTACTACACTTAAAAACAAAAAAGAAATAACCATTACTCGATTAAGGTGGGGGGCATGTTAATTCGCCGGTCTTTAACCTGCGGCCAGCCCTTATAATAAAACAGCATAAACCTTTTTTTATTAAGTTTTGTATAGCATAAATATCTGTTATTCAATTAAATATGTTTGTTCATGTCATTTATTATTTTGCATATATTTAGATATGCAAATTTTAGATTATAGTATTGATAAAACACCGTCAATTCACCTAAAAACGACCATTTTAGAGGGTTATATTCATCAGGTTTTTGATAGTTTGGATATTGAGAAGAACAGCATTAGTGACTAGAGTTAGAAGGTTTTAATTCAACCTGGACTCCAAAAAAAGAAATCATAGAAAGGGATAAACTATTTGATGAGGCAGTAAAAATTGTCATCGCTCACCAGTATGCAAGTATAGCACTAATTCAGCGGAGACTAAAATTGGGATTTAAAAGAGCTGGAAAAATAATTGATGAACTAGAAGAAGCGGGTATAATATCAGGTCACTCCCCAGGGAGCAACAGAGATGTTTTAATAAAAGATGAAATGAGTTTGGAAAAGTATTTTAAATGAGGCCAAATACTATAGGAAATATTATTTAGACAAAGAATATCTAATTCCTTAATTAAAGGCTTTAACAATATATGATAAGGAATCTAATTCTAACAGTATTGTTTTTTTGTTTCGTTTTCAAACATCAAAATTATGACCCATTACTATACCAACATAGTAATGGGTGTATAGTGGCGCAATTCGTTGCATTTAAAACTGTGTTAAAAGTTAAGGAACGGTTATTTGGCTAGAAGTAGCTAATACTTTTGAATTCCCATCTATAAATGTCACGATCAATCTGTAGGTGTATGCACCAGATCCTGCCGATGGAAAATCATCATTAGAATAATTACTTGGGCCAATTGGTGAAATATCAATTATATTAGTAAAACTAGAAGCACCTGGATCAAGTCTTTGTATATGATATGCATTAACATACCATTCTAAGATTGATGTATATTTAATATGCGAAAAAGTGCCATCATAAGTTACTGAAAAATTATTGACTGTAGCTGAATCTGAAGCAATAACGTTTATATTATCTGTTTCATTTAATAATAATTCGGACCCATCACTAAAAATGGCAGTTAAACGGTAGTCTACTGCAACTAGATTATTTATCGGATCATTAAAGCTATAATTTTGTCCAGAGCCAGTAGCAGGTAGTGTTTTGATAGCACTAAAAAATCCACTGGGATCGACATTTATAATATTCCTGTCAATACGGTAGCTAATCAAATTACTTTCCGTTACAGATGTCCAGGAAAAATTTATTCCATGAGCTTTTACAGGCGTTATAGCAAGGTTTTTGATTATTGCGGCGTTACTGTTACAAGCAGGACCCCAGGCAGGCGCGCCATTTACAAAAGTTAGAATTTGTCCGTTAGAGCCTGCTGGAACAAGAACCCATTTTGAGCCGTTCCAAAACTGCATGTCTCCAGTATTATTTCCATTTGGAACATTGTTGCATGAACCAGACTTCGAGGAGTATAAAGCGTAAGGCACACTCATTAGTTGAGTTGTTCCCGCAATGCTGTATGCAGTTCCTCCCAGTGGATCCGTTTCTGTTTTTATAAAATAAGGACCTGTTGACCAATCAATGGTGGTAAAATTTCCTGCTACGACTGTACCTGTGCCAATAGCAATACTCAGCAGTCCATTTGAATTGGTCAACGCTGTTTGAGTTTCTACATATACACCGGAGCCAGTAGCAGAGCCTTGCAAAATACTTATTCTTATACTAACACTAGAATTGCTTACAAGTGCATTAGTAGTATTTCGTATTACTGCCTGATAGCTCATCTTATCTGGAACTTGAGCAAAACTGGTTTCAATACAAAGAAGAGAAAGTGCAAAATAGAATAGTGTTTTTTTCATAGTAACTCTTATTGATTTTTAATAATTTTAAATATCTTTTCCTCACTTCTGTTATTTAAAATTTTTAGATAATAACATGCATTAGGTAACTCAGACATAGAAATAGTTGTCTGACTGCTGGTAATAACGTTTTGCAACAAAGGATTACCAGAGGCATTATATAATTCATAATTGAATTTATATTTTTCTGGATTTTCAATCTTTAGTATAATAAAATCTGCCATAGGATTGGGATAAACTGTGGCTGTATAAAGTGCTTGATTTGATTCTGGTAAAGTCATAGTTATTTCCGTTATTTCATAAGGCTGCTGAAGCCCTTGAATGATTGTACCTGTAAATCCATTAGCAGAAATATAGTCTATTTGACCAATCGAATAGTTTATAGAACCTCCAGAACCTATAGCGTTACCTCCTGCTGCATTAAGGCCTTGCTGTGCATGAACATATACAGAAATAAATAACAAAAGATAAAAAAATAAGAATGTTTTTTTTGTTGTAATCATATCAATAATGTAATGGGAGAAATAAAGCTAATTAATCTAAAGTACTCAATATTTAGTTTTAACCAAAATGGGGGTAGTGGTAGTGTTCAAAAAGTAGGCGATTAAAGCAAATGTCACCATAAACCTGGAAACGCCGGAGCATCAGGAATATTAAAGGATTCGTTAAAATACATTGGGGATTCGATACCTGTTCTATCTCACTTCTACAAAATAATTTATGATTGTAATAAAAGTACCGCTATCGCTTTTATTATCGAGAATGCTAACCATGAGCAGTCATTCAAGAGCTATGCTGTAAGCATAGATCAGATCGAAAAAGAAACTGATATAGATTTTCTACAGGCTGTTGAAGATAGTACAGAAAACAGAATTGAATCATCTATTGATACGACTTGGTTTCGATAATTATTAGAATTTCTAAGGTATTACAATTTGCATCTCGGATAAAATTTGTTCCGTGTTATCAGTGAAGTGAGCTAACAAGCGATAAGAAAAAGAACCTGAAACAGAAGGTACATCTTGAACAGTAGGATAAATTACAGGACCTTGTGCTGCAATATTATTTACTACAATTGTATAAGCAGTTGAATTAGGGGTTTTACATTCAACAAAATAATGATCCAAAGTTACCTCCGCTGTGGAGGTCCAATCAATATTTATGAATGTTCCATCGTAGGATAGATTAAAGTTTTTAACAATTGCAATATTAGAATTATTATAAATAACTTCGTTTCCATAAACAGTTCCTATACTATTGGTTGCATAAGCTCTTATATAATAAGTTGTTCCAATTGTTAATCCAGTCATCGAACTGGTAAAAGCTCCGGTGCCAGTTCCATCTGTTGTTTTATTGTCTGTAATAGTTGGGCCTGAAGAGGTGCTCCAACAAACACCTTCCATGGTAATTGCTGCTCCTCCATCGCTCGTTATTGTGCCGCCTGTACTTGCTATGTAGGGTGAACTGGCAACTGCATTTGCAGTTGTTAGCGCAGGTGCTGTTGCAGGACAAGATCCCCATGTTGGAATGCCATTGCATAGTGTCAGATTTTGTCCATTTGTTCCTTGCGCTACTGCTACCCAAGCGCTGCCGTTCCAATACCTCATTTCTCCTGTATAGGCTCCATTTGGCAATAGTCCGGGTACGCCCTGAATGCCTTGTATTCCTGGTGCGCCAGGAGCTCCTGTTAATCCTATTGGCCCTGGAGTGCCGGGTGTCCCTGATTTTTCTGCGTATAAGGCGTAAGGTACACTCATAAGTTGGGTAGTGCTTGTAATGCTATAGGCAGTGCCTCCGCTCGGATCGGTTTCTGTTTTTATAAAATAGGGTCCTGTCGACCAGTCGATGGTAGAGAAGTTGCCAGAGACAATTGTTCCTGTACCTATGGCAATACTCGCCAATCCGTTGGTATTTGTTGTTGTCGTCTGCGTTTCCGTATACACAGAAGATCCGGTAGCAGAACCTTGTAAAATGCTTACTCTCATTCCAATTGCAGCGCTGGTGATAAGGTTATTACTGCTATTTCGTAGCACAGCCTGATAACTCATTTTCTGAGGTGTTTGTGCAAAAAGCAACTGCACACTTATTGAAATAAGAGATACTAGAAATAGTAATTTTTTCATAGTTATTGGTTTTTAATGATTTTAAATATCTTTAAAATAGCCGTATCGTTGGAGATTTTTAAAAGATAGCTGGCGTTTGGTAAATTTGATAAGGGAATCGTGGTTTGTAAACAACTTAACTTTATACTAGAGATAAGTCTGCCTTCTACATCATAAAGGCCACAACTCATTTTTTCTAGTGCTATTTCTTCTAGGGTAAGCAATACAAAATCAGAAGTAGGATTGGGATAGAGGGAAGCAGAAAGTTGAATGTCTTTTCGCTCTATTCCAGAAACGATCAAAATCTCATAAGGTTGTTGGAGTCCTTGGGTTATACTCCCTGTATTGTCATGGGAACTTATGTAATCAATTTGTCCTACAGTATAACTTACCGAACCAGACGAACTTGAGGCATTCCCTCCAGTGGCAGAAGTATTTTGTTGAGCATAAAGAGTTACTATGGTCAATAGGAATGCTATTATAATTGTATAAAGTTTTTTCATTTTTTAAATGGCTTATAACGATAAGTGTTGTTTTCGGTGCGGGTTTTAAAATGTAACACTGTCCGCCTACAGAGAACTAAATATAAAGAATTACTCCTGACTTACCACCGAACCGCTGAAAACAAACACGTTGTTATGCTGGCATTTTATTTCACTTTAGTCGTCTTAATTGGATTTACATTTCCATCTCCATATTCGTCAATAGAGATCAAATGCCCACCCTTATCATATTCTTTCCATTGTCCGCTCCAAAGTCCTTTTTTTAATTGCCCTTCACTTCTGATACGTCCATCCTCATAATAATATCTTGCCACTCCATCAAGTTCTCCATTTCTTCTTTCAGGTAACTTTCCCATAATTTGTCCGTTCGGAAAATACTCGGCTACGAAGAACACCTTGTCATTTTTCGATTTATTAAATCCAACAATATTGCCAAGAGAATCTTTGAAGATTTTTGACGTTACGCTATCCTTATTGTTAATATAATAATCAACAGTAAAAAAGTCAGCACGACCAATTTGCTCAGTATATGTCGTGTCACTTGTGCGTTTCAAATCGTCTATTTCTTTAGTGTCAAACTTAATAACTTCAATGTCGGAAAGTTTTTCCTGTCCGCAAGATTGTATAAAAAATAGTAGTCCTAATAAAATTAAATGTATCATCTCTCGCATTTTCAAATCACACATAACGATAAGTGTTGTTTTTCGGTGCAGGCTTTAAAGCGGAAAATTGTCCGCCTACAGAAAACCCAGCACACATTATAAACCTAATCAAAAAGTGCGAGAGTTAAAGCTCAACTCTTGACTTTCCAGGAAAATCCTGCACTGACCACAACCTGCTGTTATAGCACCGTAAATCTGAGGATCTTAATGTCGTAAATTATTTACCGGCAAAATGGGATCCGAGCTGGACGAGAGAAAAATATCGGGAAGGCGGAAAATATCCAAGTATGTACGTAAGCTTCTTAATGCAGCGACCGCTTTTTTGTTCTCGAATTTTGAAACAAACAAAACCGTTTCTTTTATGTGCTATAACGATAAGTGTTGTTTTCGGTGCGGGTTTTAAAGCGCAACACTGTCCGCCAGTTTAAGCGATTTTTCCAATATATTAATGTAATTTAAAATTAACATATTAAAAATCAGATAGCGTATTTTTATTAGTTCAATTAATATAAATCCAGATTGCCCAAGTATACATCTAACCTAAAGGTTCAGTAATGAGAATTACCGGTAGTAGGAATTTTAAGGCTTATCCCTGTAAAATATATTTTGGTATTTGCACCATAGATTTATTTCCATCTATACAGGTTAAAAGATCATTTAGCCCTCACAAAAAAATATTATTTTCTTCAACCATGAACTAATAGAGGCTAGTGCTATAAATTTTATCGGTCTGTTGCCTTTGTTTGGTTACCTAAAACTATCTTCCCAATAAGGATTGCATTTCTTTCAATAACGACTCCCCATTATTGCATACATCGATCAGGTCTCTTTAAGGTAGGTTGCAGGAATCGTAAATAGAAGGGGTATTTTTTATGACTTAATTATCATTAAAAAAAATGATTTTAAAAAAACCTTAAGGGGAAGTGTATAAAGGTAAGGTGGGTAAGCAAAATTCATAAGTTTGAAAGTCAATAAAAGTGCCTACCCACCTTACCCAAAAATCATTAATTGTAATTTATATTTCAATGCGCTTCACCGGATATTTATAGACCCCACCATGTTTAATTCTCTCGAATTTATGCTTTTTAATGCTTTACCATTATGATATTCATTCCATTAGTTAATCGTATGTCCTTCATACGTGCGATGAATTCACATATTTCCTTCTTCAAGAGCACAAGCAACCATTCCAACGAACCACTTTTTGAAACATCTAAGCCAGAGATTCTTTTTTGTTGTTGTAACTGTTAATGCTAATTTCTCTATATAATCTATACCATTATCAGGGCATTTTACATTGAGCAAATAATCTTTTATTGGATTAAAGTCGGGACAAAAGTCTGATCTCAAAACAGTTTCTAATAACTCAGTTGAACATCTTCTTTCATTTGTAAGCAATTCTCTTCTTAATGAATATTGTTGTTTAGATGCTAGTTCTGTATATGTTGCATTTTACTGCACTCTATTACCAGTACTTAATATACTGAAAATAAGGAAATAAAATAAATATAAATGCAAGGAAATTGTCAAAAACCGGTGAGCAGTAACTAGCCTGCAACCTAATACCTTCTGCCCGCTTTTTTATTCATGGCATAATTAACGAATACCTGCATCACATAATTTTTGCCTGTATTGCCTGTATTGAAAGCGGGGGTCAAACTGCCGGTAAAACGCACGCCAAATCCTAAATTATTCTGAAGAAGAAAACCTGCCCCCAGCAATATGCCTGCATCAATGGTATTAACATTGCCTTTGTTATAAACTACTGGATCATATTTGGGTTTTTTAAAATGCGCATATATAGAAAGCTGTCCCCCGGCACTTATATAAAATGCATCGGTGATGTGATAATTAAGCATCCAGGGTAGGTCTATATAATTAAATGATCGTGAATATGTTCCGTTGTTATTGTTAAGTGCCTTTAAAGAATCGGATAATGTTAAAGAAACCCCCCTCGTTGAAAAAAGTATTTCATGGGTGAATGTTAACTTGTTCATGGCAGTATGGAAAGTTCCATACGCGCCAAAATGAAATCCTGGCTTTAAACCATTGGTAATATCTACTTTAGAAATCTTTGTGATATTCAGGCCAGCTTTAAAACCCCAATAATCTCCCTGGGCTTTAGATATGAATGACAGGCAAAAAAGCAGGATAAAAATGTATAGATAACGCATTTGCATAAATCTGATTTCCCTCTAGAGTACTAAAATATTATTTTTTCCTTACAAAAACCTATTTTTATTCAAAAAATAATGGCTAAGCATGGATTTAATTCAATTTATAAGGCTAAATTCTTTATTTTTGAAACTTACTTAATTATCAAATGAGCAAGATTATCATCAATAGCAAAAAAGCGCCCCAGCCGATCGGGCCATATAGCCAGGCGATAAAGGCAGGAAATACTTTGTATGTATCCGGCCAAATAGCCATTGACCCTGCAACGGGAAATCTGGTGACCGAAGACATCGTGAAAGAAACTCAGATGGTGATGAATAACATCAAGGAGATATTGCAGGAGGCAGGAATGAGTTTTTCGGATGTGGTAAAATCGGGCATATTTGTAAAGGACCTCAATAATTTTGCCACCATCAATAAAATATATGGCGACTATTTCAGCGATGAGCCCCCGGCAAGAGAAACAGTGGAAGTGAGCCGTTTGCCAAAAGATGTCAATGTAGAGATTTCTTGTATTGCGGTTAAATAAGTAAATAATTTAAAAAAAGAATGAATATAGCCTGCTTTGTGAAATTGCAGACAAGGAGTTAAGAGTATGGAAAAAGAGGTAAGAGTAAGATTTGCTCCCAGCCCTACGGGCGCATTACATATCGGCGGTTTAAGAACAGCCCTTTATAATTATTTATTCGCAAAAAAAACGGGAGGGAAGATGATCCTCCGGATTGAAGATACAGATCAGACAAGGTTTGTTCCCGGTGCGGAAGAATATATCATGGAATCTTTAAAATGGGCTGGTATTCAACTGGATGAAGGACCTGTTGAAGGTGGACCATATAGCCCTTACAGGCAATCCGAACGCAAGCCCATGTACATGGAATATGCGCAGCGGCTGGTGAATGAGGGAAATGCTTATTATGCTTTTGATACTCCCGATGAGCTGGAAAAAATGCGTGAAGAATTGAAGGCTGCGCGGGTGGCATCTCCCCAATACAATTCTATCACACGCTCCAGGATGAAAAACTCCCTGACCTTGCCAGAAGATGAAGTCAGGCAAAAGCTGGCGGCAGGCGAAGCATATGTAATAAGGTTAAAAGTGCCTCGCAAAGAAGAAGTAAGGTTAAATGATTTGGTAAGAGGCTGGGTGATGGTTCATTCTTCCGCCATCGATGATAAAGTTTTGATGAAGTCAGACGGCATGCCAACCTACCACCTGGCCAATGTGGTTGATGATCATCTGATGAAGATCACCCATGTGATCAGGGGAGAAGAATGGCTGCCATCAGCACCTCTGCATGTATTGTTGTATAAATTTTTTGGCTGGGAAGACACTATGCCCCAGTTCGCGCACCTTCCCTTGCTTTTAAAACCTGACGGTAACGGTAAGCTTAGTAAAAGGGATGCTGAAGCTCATGGATTCCCGATATTTCCGATTAACTGGGAATATTTTAATCCTGCTGAAAACAAAAAGGAAAAAATTATCGGATTCAGGGAAGAAGGGTATTTAGACGATGCCGTGGTTAATTTCCTGGCTTTCTTAGGCTGGAATCCAGGCACTCATCAGGAATTGTTCTCTATGCAAGAGCTCATCGATGCATTTTCCATTGAACGCATAGGGAAATCGGGGACTAAATTTGATATCAATAAAGCCAAATGGTTCAATCAGCAATACCTCAAACACAAATCTGATAAAGAACTGGCGGAATATCTTCTTGCTGATCTAAAAAAAGCCGGAATAAGCAGTACAGATCAAAAAGTGATGCAAATAGCAGAGCTGTTGAAGGAAAGAATAACTTTTCCGCAGGATTTATGGAATGAGGGAAAATATTTCTTCAACGATCCGGAAGTATACGATGAAGCCATAATCAGCTCCAAATGGACTAATGAGGCGGTAAATATTATAGCTGAATTTAAAGATGCGTTGGCTAAAGCGGATAAAATAGATGCAAACACATCTAAAAACCTTTTTTCTCTGATACTTGAAAAAAACAATGTGAAGATCGGAAGGGTTTTACAAGCACTGAGGCTGGCTTTGACCGGAATGGGTTCGGGGCCTGACTTAATGATGATTATTGAAATAATAGGCAGAGAGTCTGCCGTAAGAAGAATTGAAAAGGCGCTTGAGAAATTGAGTGATAAAATAAAATTATAAAGACATGGCAAAGAAAAAATCTGTAAAGAAAGGTAAGCCAAAAGTAAATTCGGAGCTTGATGGTTTCGATATCCAGATAAATTCATTCGGAGAAATTGTAACAAGCTACGATCTGGATAAGATTAATGAATTCCTGGATAAAAATGTGGATGATAAAAAGCTCCGCAGCAGGGATGACATAGAAATGACCGGGAAGAAGAAATCTAAAGAGGAATAACATATATTTTCATGCTTTTTTATTGTGATAAGGATCATTAAAGAAAACAGGATTTTTTTTTCCTGCATGGGCCTTTATATTCTCGCAGGTTTATTTATTCTTTTGCTGGTTCCCAAAGGAAATCTGGAACGGGAGATTAATTCCTATTCCACAGAATCTGCTGATAATTTTTTCAGATTCTATACCGAACTGGGAAATGGGGCATTTCTGATGCTGGTCATATTTCTGCTCTTCATGAAAAACATGTATCATGGAATACTTGCACTTGTATCGTTTCTCGCTTCCACCATTGTAGTGCAGCTCATAAAAAGAGTCGCCTTTCCGGATGCCCCAAGACCGATCAGCTTTTTTGAACCCACACTCAAACTTCATTTTGTAAGCAGTGTCGAAATTCACCATTGGGCCAGTTTTCCTTCCGGACATACTTCCGGAGCCTTTACTGTTTTTTGTCTGCTCGCCATTCTTTTTAAAAATGGATTGCTGGCAGTCGTATTTTTTATCTTAGCCCTTATGGTTGGATTCTCAAGGATGTATCTGCTTCAGCATTTCTTTTTGGACACGTATGTGGGCGCCATCCTCGGCACCGGTACGACGATGATCTGTTATTATTATTTTCAGTATAAAACAGGAATGCCTCTGAGCGAAAAATTGAACCGTCCTGTTTTTGATCTTTTTAAAACAACCAAATGAATCTGAACAACACCCGACTGATCAATTTTCTTATCGTCATAGCAGGCGCATTGATGTTTATTCCTTATTTAGGAATAACACATCTTTTTGACTGGGACGAGGTGAACTTCGCCGAGTCAGCAAGAGAGATGCTCATGACGGGCAATTACCTGAAGGTGCAGATCAATTATCAGACATTCTGGGAAAAGCCTCCATTCTTTATCTGGATGGAAGCTATCTCTATGAGTATTTTTGGAGTCAATGAGTTTGCCGCCAGGCTTCCCAACGCGCTCATAGGAATTATCACGTTGGTGGTGTTGTTCAACATCGGAAAAAAAGTCTTCGATCCTGTTTTTGGAATATTCTGGGTCATGGCTTATGCGGGATCTTTCCTGCCGCATTTTTATTTTAAGTCAGGCATCATAGATCCTTATTTTAATCTGTTTATTTTTCTCGGTATTTATTTTGTCTGGAAAGTTTCCGCGTTTCAAAAAGGAGGATCGGTTAGAAAGAAATTCGCTATGCTGGCAGGAGTGTTTCTGGGGCTTGCGGTACTTACCAAAGGGCCGGTGGCTTTGATAATATCCGGGCTCACCATTTTAATTTACATTTTTGTTAGAAGATCGATAAAAATATTTTCCTGGAAGGAAGTTTTTATTTTCTCAGTTAGCCTGTTCTTAATTGCCAGTAGCTGGTTTCTGGTCATATTCATTATTGATGGCCCTTTCTTTATGACGGAATTTATAGATTATCAGATACGCTTGTTTAAAACCAAAGACGCAGGTCATGGCGGTCCGTTCTTTTATCATTTTCTCGTTCTGCTGTTCGGATGCTTTCCTGCCTCGATGTATGTAGTGAAGGCTTTCGGAAAGAAATACTCCGATACACCACAAAATAAGCAGTTGAAATCTGTTATGGTGATTTGCTTATTGGTGGTATTGATTCTTTTCTCCGTCGTGGAGACCAAGATCGTTCACTACTCCTCTTTTTGTTATTTTCCCATTACTTTTTTGGCCGCCTATACCCTGCATAAGATTTACAGGCATAAAATTTTTATGGCTTCTTTTTTCAGGGTAGTGGTTTTAAGCTTCGGATGTTTCTTCGCTTTTATTCTTACCGCACTTCCACTTTGCATGATTAATCTGAAAGCTGTATTGAAATGGATCGCATCTATAGCTCCAATAAAAGATGACTTTGTGCTTGCAAACCTGGAAGCAAATGTGAATTGGTCGGGTTTGGAATCTATGATCGGAGTATTTTATTTCATTGTATTGATCATCTTTTTTCTCATAGCAAAAAAGGATTTGGTGAAGGCAAGCATAGCGCTGTTCTTCGGGACGATGGTCACTTTGCAATGCGTGCTATATTTTATTGTTCCTAAAGTGGAAGGATATATACAGGCATCCGTTATTGATTTTTACCAAAGCCAGAAAGGAAAAAATGTATATGTGGAAGTATATGGATTTAAAAGCTACGCTCATCTTTTTTACTTTGATAAAAAGCCAGGTAACAGACCTGAATCTTTCAACGAAGAGTGGCTGTTAAGAGGAAAAATTGACAAACCTGTCTATTTTGTAACCAAGATCACCAACCACGATTTAGATCAGATTGCCGGAATAAAATTAATAAATTCAAAAAACGGCTTTAGTGTTTATTTGAGGATGCCATTGTCTGAACCATGATTCGTAGGATTAAAGGATTAACATGATTCTTCGCGGTGTAACAGTCCGCATACTATTTGGCTATTCAATAAGATTTTAAGTATGAGGATTATCAAAAAACTATTCAGATTCTTGGCTATTTCTATCTGCTCGATATTAGTACTTTCATTAGCAGTCAAAGATTTATTTCACCTTGTGGAAAATAGCTATCTAAAAAATGCTCTTTTACTTCCATACGGATATCTGCTCTTTCAATTGATAGTTTTTTAATATAATTTTTGCCGCAAAAACTAAAGCGTCATTGATCAGAATTATTCAAATAAAGGAAATATTCAAACGAATTTCCTAAAAAGAAAACTCCCCCCCCAATATTCTATTGAAGTTAAAACGATTAATAATAATTCTATACTTACAAGCGGACTTTTTCTTAGTGACCCCTGTCATGAAAATTCTGATGAATGATCTCTTTAACAACAAGAGTAAAAACTGACATCAGCAAATATAGTACTTAGGCTTTTCTTGATCGGCAGTCTTATAATACTTACTATGCTTTAAGAATGGCAGTGACATATTAAGTGAAAAAAGATCATGGTAATCCTTTAATCCTACGAATCATAGTTAATAAATCTTCGACTTCATCAATCCCATTCTATGTAGCCTGTGGGTAAGGGAAACTTTTAGTACACCCATTCCATATTCCACACTGTTTTTAAAGTTGATGGAAGATGCTTCTTCGAAATATTTTGTCGGGCAGGTTACTTCGGCAATCTCGAAATCAGCCATAAAAATTTGTGAGAGCATTTGATTATCGAAAACAAAATTATCAGAGTTGGCCATATAATTGATCTTCGTCAGAACTTCTTTAGAGAAAGCCCGGTAACCTGTGTGATATTCAGAAAGTTTTTGGCCGAGAAGTATGTTCTGTGAAAGGGTGAGGAACCTGTTGAAAA
>DATMOV010000415.1:0-8889 GCA_035568055.1 Cytophagaceae bacterium | reverse complement strand
TGATGCCCGCTTTATGGGAAATATCACGGTTGCTGACCAGCATCTTTGTAGCCTCTGAACTCATGATGATCAACCGGTCTGAGGCTGAAACGCTTTGTAGTGAATTTATCACGCAATACTCCAACGCTCTTCTGGAAGCTCATGTCGGCCTGGTAGAAGAGGAAACCTCAGAGGGAATAATAAAAGACTTACTGGATGAGAGAAAAAGCAGAAAAAGAAAAGCCTTTCTAGGGGCACGTACAACATCAGATAAATCGAAAAGAAAATTGCTGATTGATGACAAACATGTAAGCAAAGTTCATAAAGAAAAAAGAGAGGAACTTGAAAACATCATTGATAAATGGGCCGCGAATGAGCCTAATCCGAAATTTTATAAAGTATTGGATGCAGGATACCGTATTGCCGGGACAGGTAGCATGGGACTGGAGCGGTATGTGCTGCTGCTTGAAGGATTAGGATCTCCGGATGACAACTATCTTCTTGACCTTAAAGTATCCAGTAAATCAGCCATAAGCCCTTATCTGAAAATTTCTCAGCCAGCCTGGAAAAATGAAGCCGAAAGAATTATTCAGGTCCAGAAAAGGATGCAGGCATTCCCGCTCGCTTTACTCAACACCATTCAGATAAAAAACCAGTGGTTTGTGATGAGGGAATTGCAGCCCACCCAGGATAAAGTTGACCTGGCAGCCTGTAAAGGAAAAATTCCCAAGCTGGATACATTTATCAGGACTATCGCTCAAATCACAGCATGGTCGCAGTTAAGAAGCGGAGGCCGGCAGGGTTCAGCCATCACAGATGAACTGATCGCTTTTGCAGAAGATGAAAGCTGGCGCAAGCCACTGATGAATTATGTGAAAGATTACGCCGCTAAAGTGAAAAACGATTATAAGGAATATTGCAGGGCGTATGATCGTGGGGCATTCGGAAATTAACTCCGTTACTGAAAATTCTTAAGGATTTCATTCCCCACTTGCTCTCCATTGGCAAGCGCAGCTTCGACTGTACCCATTTCCGCACCCGCATAAAGTGCTTCACCACCAAAATACAAGGTATTAGCAACTGGCCCGGCAAGGATTTTACGGGCTTCCGGAGTTTCAACCGTAGCATAGCCATAAGCTCCTAAACTGAACGGGTCGGCAGACCAGTTAATAATTCGATGTGAATTTAGCTGTCCCCTTAGTGTTTCTGCTTTTATATTAAATATTCCTGTAAGAGAATTCAATGCTTCATCAAGCAACTTACCGTCACTATATGTTTTAAACCGCTTTGCCTTTGGGCCGGCAAACCAGCCGGTAAGCATGGCTGTATCATTGGGGTATTGCGTCCACCATGTCGGAACCAGCTCGCCTGAGAAAAGAAAACCCAGGTGTTTAAGATTATTCCCATCCTTGTCACGGACATCTTCCCAGAATTTATTTTTGAAGCCAAGCAAAATCTTGATCACAGATCCAAAACCCACCTTATTGGCGGCTTCCATTTTTTGTGGCAGATCAGGAAGAAAAGAAATAGTGCCAGCCTGAAGCACACCAAGCGGAACTGTGAGCAGCAATTTTAAGCCATTGAAGATGGCATCTTGAGTTTTTGCTCCCACCTGATTTTGCTCCCAGGCAATTTCCTTCACAAAAGCATTTAAATGAATTTTTACTCCGGCATCAATACATTCCTTTGCCAGATAATTAATCAGGTTCTGATAGCCGCCTTCAATTTTATATTGCTTGGCATCATTCTCGCTGAGCCATTCCTCACGCAAAGCGAATGTACTGGCACGCTTCGGATCCGCAGCATCGTAGCCTTCAACAAAACCGGTCAGCGATTTTCGTAAAGGAATATATTGATCACCTGAGAAATATTTGCCGAGAAAATCTTCAATACTTAAGTCTATTGAAAGCTCTTTCATTTTCTCTTTCACCAGAGGCCAGCCTTCGACAAAATTTTGCCCTTGAGACAAAATTCCATTTCTGGCATTCCACATTTTCCCTTCTGTAGAAAAATATGTAATTCCCGCCTCCTTCAGAAGCTTCATGGTTACTGGAAGATCTCCATGAATGAATTCCGCTCCTGCTTCAGCAGGAAAAGAAAAAATAGATTCTTCAAGTGTGCAGATACGCCCGCCAATGCGATCTCTTCCTTCCAGAATGCTAACTTTAAGGCCTGCTTTAGCGAGTGTTCTTGCTGCCATGAGCCCGGCAGCACCTGCACCAATTATTATGACATGCGGATCCTGCATATAATTAGAAAACTCCCGGTAAGGAATTTAGTTTTCTTCCTTAAAAAATATCTGGTAATAATTCATCTGACGTTCTTCGTCAAATCCTTTCACAATATTGTTACGGTTGCCATGCACGTAAATGTGAAAGCTCTTGTCCAGCTTGATCACACTTTTAAATATTCTGGAAGAACTCTTCACAGCGGTAGCCGAAATATTAAACTCATCATAGATCCTCATCTCGGAGCCCTTTTGAAATTCATCTTTAAAACTCCTGAAAGAATCTATCAAAGCAGGTTGCCTGATAATATCGGTGGTAAACTCATCGAGGTCGAAGACCTCTTTTTCCTTAAAATATTTAACGGACTTATTCATAAGGTCAATCTCATCAGCCTTGCTTACTTCAAAATCCTCAGTCACTTTTTCGGTGATAAAGCTCTTGCACATCTGTAAATAATTCTGAGTCATGTGGTAGCTATCATGCCGAGGCTTCAGCCCAAGAAAATCATCACGCCAGTATCTTGCCTCATCCGATCTGTTGATATTATCCGCTATACAAACTTTATAGCCGGTTTCTTTATCTGAATTAAAGATAAGGCAGCCTTTATCCAGTTTGTTGATATTGATTCCGTCGTCCGAGCTTACTTCGAAACCATCACCGGCAGGATATACTTTTAAATAAGTTTCCCTGCTCTCCGACTTGAAGATTCCGATGGCATCCACTACTTCCCCTTCTACGATGCAACCTGAGAAATAAGCTATGTATAATTCTCCTCCCTTCACCCTGGGATGGACAGAGTTTTCATAAAGATGCTTCGAAACATTAACTGATTGAATAAAAAATCTGTCAGGGTCACTGAAGATCTCCGAAGCATAAGTATAAATTTCATTTAGATCAAGATCTGAGTTATGCGTGAAATTGTAGAACTCATTATTTTTAAAAGGACCAAGAAAATATTTAACGAGCAAATTCCTGATAGGCTGGTCTACCTCGATTAATGATTTCGAAACCTTAAGCTGTTCTTCCCTGCTTTTGTTACCTACAAAATTGATGGCAAGAGAATTCAATGTGGAATCGTGAAAATTGAACATGATGATGATTAATAAACTTAAAGATAAACATAATGAGGGAAACGTCATCCGATGACTCACCAGAAAGCAGGCTTAATAATATACATTATCAGTCATCGGATGACTTAAGTACTGAGATTAATTTATTCATCCGATGACTGAGACACTTGCTGCTTTTTCTTTCATTCGAGGTGAGTCATCGGATGAAGAGGCATTATCGGACTCGAGGTGTTTTCTATTTTAAAACCTCCGCTGTTTTTATTTCCTTTAGAACCGGCTCTAATTGAGCTGATAAAGAATTTTCAGACTGGCTGAAATATGACAGCAAATGATTTTTCAGTCCCTCATTCAAGCCCTCATATTTTTTCTTTCTAAGTTTTCTGATCAGGACGAGGTATGTTCTATCCGCCAGGCAATATTCTCCAGGATGCGAATCTACGCCGGTATCAAAATCTTTATTGACCAAAACAAAATTTGTATCCGAGGATTTAATGATTTTATCAAGATGAAACAGGGATGCTTCAAAGCTTTGTTCAAAAAGCCTTTCGGCTTGCGGAGTAGGCACTTTAAACTTCAAAACTTTGAGTGGGCCAACCTTGGGAAGAATGGTTATTACCGACGCCATTATTGAAATCATGAAGCCTGGTTTTTCATCATGTTTTCCCCAAAGCTTTCCGTGTGTCTTTTCATGAAAATTATACACCGTCTTTTTCTTTTCCGCTGCCCGGTTAGACTTGTCGACTTTGCCCTTCTGAGATTTCCAGGCCGCTTTGGTAAGTATTGGAAATCCTGTTGTCACAGTCCATCGGAAAATACTCAATGAGGTTCCGAAATCTGAAAAGAGGTCATCAATGGAAAGACAATAAGTTTGCAGAAAAGCCCTTCTCAGCTGCTCTTCTGCGACCTCAAATCCAATAAAGTCATGGTAAGCCGTGGGAGCGTATTTCCCTCTTGATACCTGAATAACATCAAAAGCGAATTCCACTCTTCTATGCGAAATGGGATTTTCTCCATAGGTAACCTGATCGCCATATTTTCTTTTCATTTTCTTATACAATAAGGATACCGATGGGTTTACCCCTATTGGATGTCCATAATTATCTGAGGCATAATGTGCCATAGCGCCATAAGCAAAAGCCAGTTCATTCATGTTAGTTGCCTGAGTCAGCAGCGCATTCACAAAATCACCACCCCGTACATAATGAGTAAGATCTGTAAACTTTTTATTCCCGAAAGGAAAATAGCCCATGTCTGGCATAATGGCTCCTCCATAGGCAAAGGCTTTGGCATTTCTCAATGCTTCAGGATTATTTCCTGACGGATATTTTGCAAGCAAGGCGGGCATGATGGAGGTTTCCCAGGCTGCATCAACAATTGCTTCGTGTGTAAGCACCGAATATGAAAAAGATCTTATCGATATAAGACACAATAAAAGAAAAGAAAAAAATTTGTTCCGGGCGAACATAGGCTTGTGTGTTTGTTAGTATTTAACCCGTTTTTATAGCTATTTGTTAAAAGACAATTTTTTCATAAAAGAAACTCTTAACTTAGATTGAAATTTCATGATATGAATTCTGCGATACAGGTCAGGGAAGCGGATTTAAGCAACCCAAAATATCAAAAAGATGTACTTCATTTATTAAGCCGCTATGCTATGGATATTATGGGAGGAGGTCAGGACCTGTCGGAAGATGTGAGACAGCAACTGATTCCCGGACTGCGGAAAAATTCAAGTTCAGTTATTGTGATAGCATTTGAAGGGCAAACCGCAGTCGGACTTAGCATAAGTTTTTTTGGGTTTTCTACTTTTTATGCAAAGCCATTGCTCAACATTCATGATTTTGTAGTGGTAGAGAGCCATAGAGGGAAAGGCATTGCAAAGCTTATGCTTGATAAGCTGGAAGAAATAGCAAAATCCAAAGGCTGTTGCAAACTTACCCTGGAAGTGCTGGAAGGGAATGTGAGGGCGCAGAAGGTTTATCAATCCTTCGGATTTTCTGCCTATCAACTGGACGATACAATGGGAAAAGCCTTGTTCTGGGATAAGAAATTGCTTTGAAGACACAATTGATATTTTTCCGATTCTTCTTATTAGTTATCCAGGACCTCCTGCACACGCCCTATTTGTCCATCTTCCAACCTTACTTTTATTCCATGTGAATGCTTGGGAGCGCTTGTGAGTATATCTTTCACAATTCCTTCCGTCAGTGAGCCGCTACGCTGATCTTTCTTAAGAATAATGTTTACCCTGATACCGGGCTTTATATTTATACGGAGCGAACCATCCATTTAGATTTTATTTATTTAGTATCTTAAATCTCCGGAAAAATGAAGGTCGATTTTGAATCATTCCCGGGATTATTAACATTAAATGTATGAAAAGATATTTTTTCTTCCCTGCTTCTGACAATGTTTTTTGCCACATATGCCGGAAAAGCGAACCTTTTATCGGGTGCATGTATTGATACTATGAATGTGTTTGCTGACGTTGAATGAGTGATCTGATGACGATAATAACTATATTTAATTCTTGAAATCTTCTTCTCATATTGGAATATATTCCCGGCATATAAAATCAAGCCTGATTTTTTTATGCCTGATTATGCTTTCCGGAATTATGCCGGCCCAGACGACCGCTAAAAAAACAAATCTTGTTGTTAATGGTGATTTTGAGACCGGACTGAAGGGTTTTGCCAGCGAATACGCATATAGCAAGAATTTTCTGACTCCCGGATATTTTTCAGTGGCACGATTTGCCTCTTCATTGAATAAAGATTACAGAAATCCGATTGAAGGAGATCACACAAGCGGCTACGGATATTATTTTATTGTTGACTCCGATGGGACTTCCGGAAAGAAAGCCTGGTACACAACCGTCAATGTAATTCCCAATTCCAATTATAATTTTTCTATTTACTTCTGCAATCTTTATAAGCATCGCGGTAGCGATTTCGGCTTTCAGATCAACGGGTTGGATATAGCAGGAGGGCATCCGAAGTTAAATGACTGCAAGGTCAAATTTACAGTTGCCAATGAACAGGCAGGTGAAACCGAAGTGGATATTTATCATCTTTTCCATTGGGTTAAGGGTTCAGCGATATGGTATTCCGGTACCCATTCGGGCAAAGTAGAAATTAGCATAGAAAATATAAATTATAATGCCTCTGGCAATGACATGGCTATGGATGATATAGAATTTACTTATATAGAAACCATGCCAAAAGGTTATAAGCCCCCTGAAAAGAAAACGATTATGGTCGCTGGCAATAGAGTATACACAGAAGAAAAATTCAGGATCAAAAAGAACAATGAGCCTGAAGATGTCAATGGCATTTATGCAGGCGATTCTATTGCTCCTGGAATTTATTCTCTATATAGCAGCAAAAAGCGTACGCACGATACTCTGGCTGCTCTTAAACCAGAAAAGATCAAACTGGAAAATGTGATCTTCGAACAGGCTAGCGCCATGTTGGATTCCGCCGCGTTGAAACAGCTGGATAAGCTCGCACTTTGGATGAAGAAAAATCCTTCTGTAAGTATTCGTCTCGAAGGGCATACTGACAATGTTGGCAAGCCTACGCTTAACCAGACCCTTTCCGAAGACCGTGTGAACAGCGTGAAGGATTATCTGGTTGGCCTTGGCATTAAAGATACGCGGATCCAAACCAAAGCTTACGGTGGAAGCTATCCTATAGTCTACAGTACAGATGAGGAAGCAAGGAAATTCAACAGAAGGGTGGAGATTGAAGTGATAGAGTAGCATTATGATTATGCTTTCCTGAAATTCTATCCAATAAAAGAAGAGAAAAGCTGGTGCAGCATCACGATCCTTCCATACTTTCTCCCAGCCTGACAAGTTCGTTGATCGTCTTCCAATTCCGGGTGGTTGCAGTAAGTTTTAGCTTGTTTTCAAAAAAAGAGTTGCTCAATTTGGTATTGCCATATCCATTGGGACAAAACAAATATACGCTGTTACCGGAGACGACATACTCATCTAAAGCATATTGCCCTTCTTTGATTTTGTCAAGTGCAACCTTTTCAGCCGGACCTGACAAAAATGTAACGTGCAGCCTGGCAGGATCTTCTTTTCTTTTATTGACAAATGGATTGTTCTTTAAAACATGAGTCAATTCATCCAGTTCCTTCACCATTACAGGAACCTCAAATCCAAATTCGTCATTGATTTTTTTTGCAATTTTCTTTTCAAGATCCTGGCACTTCAGCTTTTTGTCCTGAAAAACCACATTGCCACTTTGAATGTAGGTCTTTACGTTTTTAAATTTCAGTTCTTCATACATTTTCCTCAAAGCCTCCATTTTGATCATTTTATGGCCGCTCACATTGATCCCTCTTAGTATTGATATATAGGTTTGCATTTCCAATGATTTTTTCTCTTCCTTTAATTTAATTACTCTGCTCCCTGATCTTTTTTACAATAATGACCGGACTCTTCCACCGGATACTTTGTGTCCAGATCTATATTATTCAAACTCCTATTGTTTCCCCACAAAAAAAGTTTTTCGAAAATGGGTAAAAAACTATCCCTTTTGATTTTTCCAAGAAAATATACTTCGTGTTCTTTCTCTTTCATGCCCATCTCATAAAGTATTTTATCATGCTCTCTAATGCCCAGAGAGTTAAAAATTTGTTTCATCCGAAAGTATTCGCAGACATTGCCGCTCTCTAATTTGCCTGCAAAAAAGTAGGGCATAAACCAACCTATGATATAGCAGCTAAAAGAAATGATTTTCCCTACGATATAAAACCTGTATTCATAATACCTGGAAACAGGAATTTCGTATTTCTGCATCAGGTCCAGCACTTCCCTGCGATGATTCCATTCATCCATCTCGATCTGTTTAATTGCTTCTTTTTCTTCCTTGCTCTTTACCGAACCCGCATGTCCCTGGTAAGCAAAAGAAGCAGCTCTTTCAGCCGAATAAGCTTTTTTAAGTAAATCAATTAATTCAGAATGGTCAAGTTTCATAATGCTTATTCAATATACAAATTATCAAGGAAGCATCTTCCTATATGCTTCATTGTCAATGATACAATCAAGAACCGGTAAAATTGGTGAGGGCAATCATCTGCGACATGGAGGAATTAATAAAAACCTCATAATTTCAGTATAATGATTAATCTTTGTTGGAATAACCGGCTTATATTTTAACGGATAATTTTTTAGTACGCAATATGCGACTAGTTTTTCCTCGCATCATCCTCAATAGCATCCATCTTAATTTTTTCAATCCTCAGAAAGCTTTTGAATTCTTTGATCATTTTGGTCATTTCTGCATCGCGTTCTTCCATTTCACGATAGCTGATATCAGACGCTTCAATAACAGGCTTTAGTTTATGCAAAGTTTCCTGCATTTGAATGAGGATGGCCTCTGTCTCTGCCTTAAGCTCCGGTGAAGTTAGTTCTTTTTCCATACGGCCATGTAATTCCCCGATGTAAGATTCCATGAATGGGATCATATCCCAGGCATTATTGGGCTTGCTCCATACAAATTCAATATTGCATTTTCTGCATTTGTATTTATTGCATTTCCAGTCATGCTTATCTTTATGAACACCAACCAACTTCAGTTGAATACTTTGCTCACATTTAG
>DATMOV010000414.1:0-12336 GCA_035568055.1 Cytophagaceae bacterium | reverse complement strand
AACCTGATCAACATTACAGCTTTTATCAATGGTGGGGCTGAGGGTAAGGGTATAAATAGACTTCATGCGACTAAAAATTTTAATTAAAAATTTAATATTTGACAACCTTCCAAGAGTTCTCAAATATTTTACTCTTTGATGATAACAAACCCTTGGAGGGAGAAGCTAATAAAAAAATAAATCATGGAATTGAGATATACTATTCAATTTCGAGCGCTTCTAAAATTTCTGAAAGTTCATCAAAGTTCTTTAAGCCCGGCTTGATTTCGTGGCCGCCTTTCAGCTCCATTCCATAAGGTTTAATTACATTTAATATTTCTTCAAGATCTTCGCGAAGGATGCCGAAACCGAGAATTATTTTATACCTGGCGCACCATGACTGCAATAGCTTTTCAAAACTTTTCACTGTATCAAAATTCCGGCTTTCAAGAATGAAAAATTCAACATATTGCTGCATAGTTTGCAGCTCAATGGCCATCTTGTCTATATTTTCCGGATCAAAATCCAGCTTTAAGATTACAGGCTTTTTAATTCTGGTGATATGATCCGGAGAAATAGAATGACTTAACTGAATATAATCCAGTTTAAGCTGTTCGGCCAGATAGTTTATATTTTCAACGTCATCGCCGGCTACTTCTCCCACAACTTTAACGCCGCTTACCCATACTGCAATCTCTCTTAACCGCGCCAGCTCTATAAATTTAGGATGGTTTTCGTCAAGGCAGAACCCTATCATTTCTACACCCATGCCGGCGCAATACCTGGCATCGCTCAGGTTATTAACCTCACTCACTTTCACTAAACACTTTAACGCCATAGACTGATATTTGAAAAATTCTAAATAGAACCTAATACTGCGCAATATTGTTAATTTCCCGTGAATTCAGACACTTTTTATCGTATCTTTGCACATTAAGAAATTATTTATGGCAATAAATATAGCTGATGACAGCAATTTCAAAGAGCAGTTGAATGCCCATGATAAAATCGTGGTGAAATATTATGCTGACTGGTGTGGCTCATGTAAGCTTTTTGCGCCTAAGTTTAAAAGATTGTCGGACGATGAGAGATTTAAAAATATTGTATTCCTGGATGTAAATGCTGAAAAAAATCCGGAAGCACGCCGCGAAGGCGAAGTGAAAAATCTACCCACCTTCGCTATTTTTAAAAACAGCAAACTCGTTGAATCACTGGCTAGCAATAAGGAAGATGCCTTAGTTGAGCTGCTTGGAAAATTAAACTGACATGAAAATACCCGCGATAAAAAAACTCATAGAAACCCATACTTTAATTGAGCTGCTGAAAGCGGAAACTCAGCTGATGGAGGGAGAGCTTCCTTCTATTATGGTCGAAGGTGATGATGAAGGAGAGCAGCTCACCCATATTATCGCGGCGATGTGGATTATGGAAGAGATAAAAAACAGAGACATAGACTTTAAAGAAGCCCTGAGAGAATATACCAAAAAAGTAAGGGAATCTATTAATTAAGGTTACCAATATTAATTAAAAAGTATTTAGGAGTAGTATCACTGATGCGGAATAACTGAAAATGAGCAAGAAAGGAAGAGTTTTAGTGGCGATGAGTGGAGGCATAGACAGTTCTGTCGCTGCTGTGATGCTTCATGAAGAAGGTTATGAGGTGATAGGTATGACTATGAAGACCTGGGATTACGCCTCTTCAGGCGGTACAAAGAAAGAAACAGGCTGTTGTAGCCTCGACTCGATCAACGATGCAAGGGCTATCGCTGTGAATCTTGGCTTTCCGCATTTTATTCTGGATATACGCGAAGAGTTCGGCGATTATGTAATAAACCATTTCACCGATGAATACCTGAACGGCCGCACTCCCAATCCATGTGTGCTCTGCAATACCCATATCAAGTGGGATGCGCTGCTGAAAAGGGCTGATAAGCTCGACTGTGAATTTATAGCCACCGGTCATTACGCAAACATCAGAAATGAAAATAGCAGATATGTCATTTCAAAAGGTATAGACGAAAATAAAGACCAGTCTTACGCGCTCTGGGGAATCTCCCAGCAAAGCCTTAGCCGCACCATATTCCCGCTTGGGCATCTTAGAAAAACTGAAATCAGGGAGTTTGCTACACAAAAAGGATTTATGGACCTGGTAAATAAATCAGAATCATACGAGATCTGCTTTGTACCTGACAATGACTACAGAGGATTCTTAAAAAGAAGGGTAGAAGGTTTGGAAGAGAAAGTAAAGGGCGGCGAGTTTGTATTGGAAGATGGAACCGTAGTAGGAAATCACGAAGGTTATCCTTTTTATACCATTGGCCAGCGCAAGGGGCTAGGCATCGCATTAGGTTACCCCATCTTTGTATCTGAAATTCAGAAAGATAAAAACAGAGTCGTACTGGCAACAGTGAATGAGCTCTTCAGAGACGGGATGTGGGCAGCGAAGCTTACCTTAAGTAAATACGATTCAATACAGAAACCATTGGAAACAGTGACAAAAGTAAGATACAATGATCCGGGCACTCCTGCCGTTATAGAGCAGGAAGGCGATAAAATGAAAGTGCTTTTCCATCGTGGAGTTTCAGCCATAGCACCCGGACAGGCTGCTGTATTCTATGAAGGAAATGACGTAGTGGGAGGAGGATGGATAACTTCCAGTTTCAGACAGGAACATGTGTAAATATATATACATATCTCTTTTTAGTCTCATACTTTTTTCCTGCAAAACAAAGGAAGAAACTTTTGACATTGGCGCTGATTATTTTCCAATCAAGCCAAAGGGAAGTTACATTATTTATGATGTACAGAGAATAATTTATGGAGCATCGGGTCCCGATACCAGCAATTATCAATTAATGGAAATGGTGGGAGATACCGCGCTCCTAAACGGACAACTTTATTACAAGGTCTGGCGCTATACCCGGCCAGATGCATCAGGGACATGGCCTGCGCAACCCGATTCTGTCTGGGAAGAATACAACAATACCGCACAGGCAGTAAAAATAGAAAACAACAGAAGATTCGTCAAACTGGTCTTTCCGGTGACAGAAAATAAAACATGGAATGGAAATGTAATGAATACATATCCATCTGATGATTATATCATGCAGCGTGTTGGCAGATCCTATACTGTAAACGGCCACTACTTTCCAATCACATTAAAAGTAGTTCAAGGTAACGATACCAGTCTGGTTAACGAAGACCAAAGGTATGAGGTCTATGCAAAAGGAATAGGACTGGTTGATAAGTATATAAATACTGTACTATTATGCAGCAATCCGTCGTGCATATCCGCAAAAATAACATCAAATAAAGACAGTATTATTGGCGGAATAAGATATAGGCAAAAGTTTATCAGCTACCAGTAATATGTTAAGAGCCGGGAGGATTGTTCTTGCTTCTGTATTTTTCCTTTTATTTTTTTACCACTCTGAGGCTCAGCAGAAAAAGTATTTAATCTATTTTACTGATAAAAATAATTCTCCTTTCACTATTACTAACCCAGGCCAGTTTCTTTCTTCCAGGGCTATTCAAAGAAGGACAAAACAAGGGATCTCGATAAAATCACGCGATCTTCCGGTCAACCAGGCGTATGTAGATTCCATCAGGAATAAAGGAGCAACGGTCTGGTATTCCTCCCGATGGTTTAATGCGGCCATGGTATTTGCTGACTCAGCACAATATGCCGCGATCATTCATTTACCTTTTGTACAAAATTCAACTCAGGTTAGAAGACTTGCGGCCTCAGCACAAGTGGATACCCAGGAATCAATTCAGCTTACCAATTCAATTCCAGGTTATGGAAATTCTTTCAACCAGCTATCCATGATAGGCGTTGACTATATGCATGCACTAGGCTTTCATGGTGAGGGCATACAGATTGCTATCCTCGATGCTGGATTTTCCAATGCCAACACACTTTTTTTCTTTGACAGTCTATTTACAAATAAGCAGATCCTTGCCACCTGGGATTTTGTCGACCATGAAATCAATGTTTATGATGATCACAGTCATGGTACCAATGTACTTTCCATTCTGGGAGGCTATGCCAGTGGCCAGCTTATCGGCCCGGCCTATAAGGCCAGTTATTATCTTTTAAGGACAGAAGATGCGGCCACTGAATACCCGGTTGAAGAAGTAAATTGGCTGATAGGAGCGGAATATGCTGACAGCGCTGGCGCGGATATTATCAGCTCTTCTCTAGGCTATAGTACTTTTGATAATCCTTCTATGAATCACACTTATGCAGATTTAAGTGGGAACACCACCATTATCAGCCGAGCTGCTGATATGGCTGTCTCTACAGGCATGATAGTCGTTAACAGTGCCGGTAATGAAGGAGCGAATCCCTGGCACTATATTCTTGCACCGGCAGATGGTGATTCAGTTCTGGCAATAGGTGCTGTGGATGCTTCCGGAAATTATGCTGCGTTCAGTTCTCAAGGGCCCAGCTATGATGGCCGGATAAAGCCTGATGTCGCGGCACAGGGACAGGGTGTCACTATCGGCACAGCATCAAATACTATTTCCACAGGCAGCGGCACTTCCTTCTCTTGTCCGCTGATCTCAGGAATGACTGCGGGACTATGGCAGGCATTTCCTGCTTTGAAAAATACTGAGATAATCGACTACATCAAAAGATCCGCTTCACATTATGCTGCTCCCGATACGTATACTGGTTATGGAATCCCAAATTTCAGAAGAGCAAGTGAACTGATAAAGCTTGCAGGAAATTCACAGGTGTATCTTTATCCAAATCCCGTATACGGAATGGTGAATCTTGTCGTACCAAGCCAGGATATCGGTAAAGCAGTTAATATAATTTTGTATGATTTACCCGGACAATTAATTTATCAGGAAGATATCACCAGTTCCGTACAGGTCAATGGACTCGGCTTGGATACCAGCCATCTGAGCGAAGGTATGTATTTGATGAGAGTAACTATTGAAGGTAAAATTTATACCTTAAAGTTTATCAAGGGTTGAATAATTTTGTTTTTCAGAGCGAGGAAAGTCCCTTTCTTCGCAGGCTTCCTGAAAGATGCTCGCAAGTTCAAGAATTTTTAAAGACAGTCCCAAACAACTATATTTACTTTATGAATCCGATTATCGCTCCCTCAATTCTTGCGGCTGACTTTGCCAACCTTCAAAGAGATGTTGAAATGCTGAATAAAAGCCAGGCCGACTGGATCCATATAGATATTATGGACGGCGTATTTGTGCCCAATATTTCTTTTGGTATTCCTGTTACAGAAGCTATTCACCAGCACGCCAAAAAGCCGCTTGATATACATTTAATGATCGTGCAGCCGGAGCGCTACCTGGAAGCTTTTAAAAAAGCCGGTGCGGAGATTATTTCAGTGCACCTGGAAGCCTGCCACCATTTGCATCGCACCATTCAGGAAATGAAAGAGCTGGGCGTAAAAGCAGGTGTAGCCATCAATCCTCATACTTCCGTAGATCAGCTTGAAAATATTATCGCGGAAATTGACCTGGTATGTCTCATGTCGGTGAATCCAGGCTTTGGCGGACAAAAATTCATTGAGTACACCTATGAAAAAGTGAAGAAGCTTAAAGCCATGATTAAATCATCAGGCTCAAAAGCCAAAATAGAAATTGACGGAGGAGTTAACGATGAAAATGCTTCAAAACTCCTGGCAGCCGGGGCGGATGTACTTGTCGCAGGAAATTTTGTTTTTAAATCCAAAGATCCCGCAGCTACCATTGCAGCGCTCAAGAAACTTACATAATAAGCTTTGTCATTCATCGTTCATCCAGCAATGATCCGGAAGTTATCCTTATTTTTTTTCCTGATAATTATTGGAGGAGCGGCATTCTCACAAACCGCGCTGGTAAGCGGAAAGCTACTGGATGAAGAAGGTCAGCCTCTGGCTTATGCAAGTGTTTTAATCACTGAAACAAATAAAGCGGCAATTTCTGATCTGCAGGGAAACTTTCAACTTTCAGTGCCTGCTGATAAAAATATTACTCTTGTTATTTCATACATTGGTAAAAGAGAAAAGAGTTTTAAGCTGTATCTGAAAACAGGAGAAACCTACACCATCAATGAAACGCTGCTCTCTGAGGAGATAAAAATTGACACCGTTATCATAAAAAACAATAAGCAGCTGCCGGATGATCAGCGGAAAGACTTAGGCACTATCCGTATTGATCCTAAGCTGCCCAAATACCTACCTTCCGCTTTTGGTGATTTTAACAAAATACTTGTCACCCTGCCTGGTGTTGTCAGCAATAATGAGCTCTCATCTCAATACCAGGTACGCGGCGGCAACTTTGATGAGAACCTGGTTTACGTCAATGACATGGAGATATATCGTCCTTTTCTTGTCCGCGCAGGACAGCAGGAGGGATTAAGCTTCGTGAATCCAGATATGGTGTCACAGATAGAATTTTCCGCGGGAGGATGGAAGCCAAGATATGGAGACAAGCTTTCTTCCGTGCTGGCAGTGAAATATAAAGATCCTAAAAAATTTAAAGCTTCAGCTTCCGTCAGCTTGCTCACTGCGACCGCGCATTTAGAAAACTCTTCTAAGAACAGAAGGATTTCATATATCATCGGTGCCAGGCAGAAAAGCGCTTCTTATTTGTTGAGAACACTGCCTGTAAAGGGCCAGTATAAGCCGAAATTCTACGATGTTCAATCATACATCACACTTGATCTTACAAAAAGAAGAGACAGCGCAGATTTTGAAAAAAGAACCACACTTGGAATATTAAGCTCATATTCCAACAACCGTTATTTCGTAAGACCTACTGATCAGCAAACATCTTTTGGTACACAAGACAGGGTTTTGAAACTTTCTGTAAAATATCAGGGACAAGAAATCCTGGAATATGAAACTTACCAGACAGGCCTGAAATTTTTTCATAAATTCAGCAATAAGGTAAGGACAGATTTTATTCTTTCCGGTATGCATACTGTGGAAAGGGAAAATTCCGATGTCTTAGGTTCATACTCACTGGCTGAAGTGGATACTGATCCGAATTCCCCCAATTTCAATCAGGCAGCCACCATCATAGGTTCAGGCGGACTGTTTAGCCATGCGAGAAATAAGCTCCAGGCAACGATCATTAATTTCCTTCATCGAGGATATTATGACCATAGCAGCAAGCACCGGTTTGAATGGGGAGGGGGAATCGGGAACGAACGCATCCAGGATAAGCTGGGTGAATATTCATTTATAGATTCTGCCAATTACGTGACTATTACAAAAAACCTTGGCACTTCAGCCAACCTTAATTCATTACGCAGTCAGGCTTATGTGCAGCATACTTATGATCCGGATTCATCACACTCATTAACTTATGGTGTCAGGCTGAGCCACTGGACGATCAACCATCAGCTTCTGTTCAGTCCGAGGATACAGTATGCCTGGAAGCCACATTGGAAAAAAAATTTCTTATTTAAAGCAGGAGGAGGTGTTTACCAGCAATCGCCATTTTACAGAGAGCTGCGCGATATGCAGGGAGTGGTACATGCCGGTGTAAAAGCTCAGACTTCCTATCATGCCATTGTGGGCAGCGATTATAATTTTCAGGGATGGGGCGGAAGGCCTTTTAAACTTACGAGTGAGCTATATTATAAATACCTGACCAACGTCATTCCTTATGACATGGACAATGTAAGGATCAGGTATTATGGCGCGAACATCGCTAAAGCTTATGCTGCAGGCGCTGACTTCAGGGTTAGTGGTGAATTTATCCGCGGGCTCGAATCATGGTTCAGCCTGGGATTGCTCACTACCAAAGAAAATGTGCAGGGTGATAACAGAGGTTATATCCGAAGGCCAACAGATCAAAGAGTGACAGCTTCCATCTTTTTTCAGGATTATCTCCCAAAATATCCCAGCATAAAAGTATATCTGAATCTGGTTTATGGCTCCGGGCTTCCATTTGGTCCGCCGGGGTCTTTCAATTACAGAAGCTCATTTTCAGGACCCCAATACAGAAGAGTCGATATAGGCTTCTCAAAGCTTGTGAGTTTAGTGGATAAAAATATAACGAAGGGACAGCTTTTTGAATCCGTATGGATCAGTGCGGAAATATTAAACCTGCTCGGAGCTAATAATACAATTTCTTATTTGTGGATCACGGATGTAAATAACACCCAATACGCAGTGCCTAACACACTTTCAGCGAGGTATGTTAATTTGCGGATGATCGTTAAATTTTAGTGGAAATCACAAAACAAAACTCAAATCTCATGGACTGCGGGTAGCCAACTTTGTAATTTGAGTTTTGGTACTTGGATTCCTGTTACCAGGTTATCTCCCTGTTCTTATCTCCGTTACTTTTATTGTTTTTGTTTTTGCCATCCTTGTTTACGTCAAAGCCGGCTTTGTCATTTGAAATATTTTTTTTGTCATTCTGTATTTTATGATTGTCATTTCTGACTTTATCTTTGTCGCTGCGGATCTGCCTGCTTCCTTTATGTGCGCTTTTGTCGGCCTTGAGTTTTTGCTCATCGGCCTTCAGCATTTTCTCATCACTCTTCAAAACTTTTTTATCTTCCTTTACTTTTCTTTGATCCTGAGCCGATGTATCATGGGCTTGTAAGAAAATCACACCGAATAACAGGAGGGTGGTACTATAGAATATTTTCATAAGATGGTTGGTTTGAATAGTAAAAATAGAATTTATTTTTGAATCTGTTTAATAGTTATTATGGCTTTAATAAATATTGAAACAAGTTCGTCTCAATAATAATGATAACTCAAACCTTTTGAAAATAAATCATAAAACACTAAATTAACGGCGTGTAAAAGTCCTATAGCGGTTATACTCTATCATTGTTAAGCATATTTAAGACACCTAAAACAAACTAAAATAATACCATATCAAAAAGTAAAATGGAAACTTCATCAAAAATAAATGTACGCTTTAGCGTAGTTGTTGGATTAATAGCGTTAGCAGCTTTTAGCCGAATGATACCACACATATTCAACTTTTCACCACTTGGGGCAATCGGGCTTTTTGGAGCAGCGTATTTCAGTAAAAAGTGGCAGGCGTTTTTAATTCCTGTCGCAGCGATATGGTTAAGCGATTTATTCATTACCAATGTCATATACGGACAATCTCATACAAGTTTCGTTTGGTTTTATGATGGTTTCTACTGGCAGTATGGAAGCTTTGCTTTAATAACACTCGTTGGCTTTTTTATTTTCAGGAAGGTTAGTTTGCAAAGAATTTTGGCGGGAACATTATTATCTACAACTATTTTTTTCCTTGTAACTAATTTTGGTTGCTTTCCAAATAATCCAATCTATACACAGGACTTTAATGGACTTATTACCTGTTATGCAGCAGGCATACCATTTATAAATGGAACCCTGTTTGGTGACTTATTTTATTCAGGTCTGTTGTTTGGTTCGTTTGCCATACTGCAGCAACGCTTTACCATTTTAAAGCTTGCTCTTGCAAAGTAACAGCTGGTGAAAGTCTGCTCTTTTTTACCTGCCGCCACCCAAATGATTTATGAAATGAATTTGGAAGGTCATTTATGTGGCGTCACCTTTGAATGTATTTCTGATAAACCCAAAGTAGTTCGGTCTTATCTGGAAGGCAACAATTACACCAGCGATGAGATTGACAAAATTGTATCCCAATCAAAAGCGCAGGGTAAAAGTTTATATTACATTGATCAGGAATTATTAGAAAGCATTTCCCCGGATGTGATCTTTACACAGGATGTATGCGATGTTTGTCAGATTGATACCAGCTATGTGCAACGGGCAATACATAATCTAAAAAAGCAGCCACTCATCATTCCCCTTATACCACGAAGCTTAAATGATGTTTATCAGAATGTCATTACCATTGCTGCCACATTGGGCAAAGAAGAACTTGCTTTTCAGCTTTTATCTGAACTAAAAAAGCGCACCGGCCATATTATTGACAGCTTAAAAAAAAATAATGCCCCGTTGCGCAGAGTGATGGTAATGGAATGGCTTGATCCTGTTTATAATTGCGGGCATTGGATACCTTATCAAATTTCACAGGCAGGTGGAGTGGATATGCTTTCTAACCCGTCCGGTTATTCTATTGTTACTCCATGGGATAAAGTCCGTCAATATAACCCCGAGGTTTTGGTAGTTGCGCCTTGTGGTTTTAATGTAAAACGTGCAGAAAAAGAAGTTGAAATTTTATCTTCCAAAGAAGGATGGAACGATTTACTGGCAGTGAAAAACAATGAAGTGTATCTGGCCGATGCGGAATATTTTACCCAGCCAGGCACTAAACTTGTTGATGGGATTGAACTGTTAGCTGCTTTATTTCATCCGGATATATTTAAAGTGCCGCAAAAATTAAATCACAGCTATTTATCATTTAGTAAAGCTGCAATTCCCGATGAAAAATAAATGCAGTGTGAATTTACCTTTTCACCAAAAGAAGTGTTCAGCATGCGGTTCTGATTTTAGTTGTGGTAATACAGAAAGTGATGGTGGCTGCTGGTGCAATAACTTTCCCGCTATATTTCAACTAGACTCTTTGATAGATTGCCTTTGTCCAGTATGCCTGAAAGATACTGCGATAAAAAAGATTAACGAATATGTTGAATCCCTTAGCCCTGAAGATGCCTTAAACAACAAAGCCAAAGATTTACCAGAAACAAAAAAACAAATTGAAGGGATTGATTTCTACATAGAAAATGGCAATTACATTTTTACCGCCTGGTATCATCTGAAACGCGGCGACTGCTGCGGGAACGGTTGCAGGCATTGTCCGTATTGATTTAAAAGTTATTAACGATTCGCTTCAAGTTTCATTCATTAACTACTCAGCAGCAAAATAAACAAAGAAAACCACTGAGACACAGAGGACACAAAGAAACACGGAGAGATCAGCTCAATAATACATAGCAAAAGGTTTGTAATTTGCCCAAAGAATTAGTTTCTGTGCAACTCCATGTTTTCCGTGTCTTTGTGGTGAGCAGTTACTATTTATCAAATCTACATGTGTTGAAAAATAAAAATTGATTTAATAATTATTTAATTAGTTTTGCATATTATTTGGTAGCAGACACTCATTACGAACATCTGCTTTAAAAGGGAATCCGGTGTAAATCCGGAAACTGTCCCCGCAACTGTAAGCTTCAAAAAGCTTCGGGCAAAACCACCGCCACTGTCCGTCAACTGACGGATGGGAAGGCCGCCCAAAGCTGAAGCAAGTCAGGAGACCTGCCAATAAAACGAATATCAATGCTTTCGGGAGAAAAGTTGAGATGCCAATACTTTTGCGGTATTTTCATTTCCATTTTGCTTCCGGTTTAAAATTTTCGCGATGCTCAGAAATTTTATACTGGTAGTTTTTTTATTTTTTTACATGCAGGTATTCGCCCAGAATATGCCGCAAGACTCCGCTGTGCAGAGCGAGGTGTTGATAGAATCCAACCGCTATAAACTATTTTCTACCGGTATCAATAAAACCACGTTTGATTCAGCAGCTATAAAGGAAAATTTTTCCAATAATCTTACTGAGCTCTTGTCATCCAGGTCATCAGTTTATATCAAGGATTATGGAGCGAATAGCCTGGCTACCATTTCATTCAGAGGCACCAGTGCCAATCATACCCAGGTCACCTGGAATGGCTTTCCGATAAATTCAGCAGCAAATGGACTTGTAGATTTCTCGACAATTCCTGTTTCACAAATGGATAGAATTACCCTGGTACATGGAGGCTCAAGCTCACTTTATGGAAGCGCTGCCATTGGAGGAAGCGTGCAGCTTGACAATATTCCAACCTGGGAAAAAGGAAGTTCTGTCATGCTAAGCAATGAAACCGGAAGTTTTGATACATGGCGCCCGAGAGGAAAAATCATCACAGGGAATAAAAATTTTCAGAGTAGCACAAACTTCTATTATAACAAGTCCCGGAACGATTATCCCTTTGTAAATACCATCCTAACAGGCTCGCCTGTGAATCGTCTGACTAATGCTTCCCTGATGCAATATGGTTTAATGCAGTCTTTTTATTTCAAAGTTGGAAAGAGCAACATGTTTTCCATAGGAGTCTGGTATCAGAATAGTGAGAGGCATTTACCTCCGATGATGTTTGAGACCCAAAGCAAAGCCACACAAAAGGATAGCTCTTTCAGAACTTATGTCAAATGGACTAAAAGATTCACGAATGGAAACTTCACGTTAAGATCTGCCTACTTCAGCGAATACCTGAGGTATCTGAATCCGGTAATTAATGTTGATTCAAAAAGTCTTGTAAACAAAACTATTACCGAAACCGAATATCGACATTCATTCCTGGATAAAAGGATAACCGGCAATTTAGGAGCAGGCATTACCTATGCCGAGGGAAACTTCGATCATATTCGTTCTCAGCTT
>DATMOV010000413.1:0-12463 GCA_035568055.1 Cytophagaceae bacterium | reverse complement strand
GCACGAATTTTTGGCTGACTTTCCGGGTAAGCAGGATGTAATGCGATATGCTTTATGTGCCAATGCTCCTGAAGCAAAAGATAATGACTTTACCTGGAAAGATTTCCAGGCAAGGAATAATAATGAGCTGGTGGCGATCTTCGGAAATTTTATTAACAGGGCAGTAGTTCTCACCCATAAATTTTTTGGAGGGAAAGTTCCTCCTGTCACAAAGTTTGAAGACATTGATCTGGAGGTATTAAAAAGGATTAAAGAATATCCCGCTAAAGTTGGCGCATCCATTGAAGCTTACAGATTCAGGGAGGCATTGAGCATTATGATTGATCTTGCAAGAACCGGCAATAAATATCTGGCAGATACAGAGCCCTGGAAGCTGATCAAAACTGATGAAGAAAGAGTAAAGACAATTCTGAATATAAGTTTACAAGTGGGAGCAAGCCTGGCAATTTTAGCAGAGCCTTTTCTTCCATTTACAGCTTCAAAGTTAAGAAATATGTTGGTGATGGGGGATGTAAAATGGATTGACGCAGGAAAATCAGATCTACTTAAAACAGGAGCACAGCTCAAAGAAGCTGAGCTCCTGTTTGAAAAAATAGAAGATGAAACCATCGAAGCTCAGGTGAAAAAACTCCATGACACCAAAGCAGCAAATGAACTTGAACTTGCAGTGACTGCGGAAGCCAAGCCTGTTTGTACTTATGAAGATTTTACAAAACTCGATATAAGAGTTGCGACAATTCTTGAAGCAGAGAAAGTTGCTAAAACAAAAAAATTACTTAAAATAAAACTGGATACCGGGCTTGACCAGCGAATAGTGGTAAGCGGCATCGCAGAATATTTTGAGCCGGCTGCAATTATAGGAAAACAAGTTTGCCTGCTTGCGAATTTAGCGCCACGTGATATCAAAGGAATACAATCTCAGGGAATGATATTGATGGCGGAGGATAAAGATGGAGGGCTTTCATTTGTTTCACCTTCTGCTATAGTGAGTAATGGAAGTGTAATTGCGTGATCTTTTTCGGCAGCGGGGTTGTTGGAGAAAAGCTCCATAGTCGTCAAAGAGCGTCCGATACGACGTCATTGCGAGGCAAATGACCGCTTATTTAAAGCGAAATATTAAGAATTTACGACACTCTTTTTGAATGTAATGCCGAAGCAATCCGATAGATTCAGCACTTAACAACCGGATTGCTTCGGCATTATATGATCATACATTTATATTTAGCTGCATATTTTTCTTTCAAATTAAGAGTCATTTGCCTCGCAATGACGTCATATTTCTTAAGTTGACGCAATGGAGAAAAGCTCCAATAGCACGCAAACTGCATAAAAGATCTGAGTAATCATCTTAATCAATTTAATCGGCTGTCCAGACTATTTTAAAACTTTGCTCCAACTGAAATATAAAATGATCTCGCTATCGAAGGAATGATTCCTGGTCCCGGATATTCATCTGTTCTTTTAGTAAAATATCTTTTGTCAGCAAGATTATTTACACCGGCTTTAATAGTATAGCTTCTGATTTTATAAGAAGCGGACAAATCCATTACTGTATAAGAAGGAATCACTCCTATCACCGGATTTGTACTGTGCACTGTATTATTGGCGTCACCATAAGATTTTCCGGTATAACTCAGCGTATAAGTCGCAGAGAATCCTTTTAATGAATACGTAACTCCAGTCCGGTTAATGATGTTTGGTGCATATTCTACATGCTTTCCTTTTATATGAATCGTGTCTCCATTTTCACTTACCAGATTGGAGTTGGAGCTAACGTATCTTGCATCTATATAAGCAAATGAATTAAATAGACTGATATTCCCGATCTTAGATTTTCCGAATAACATTTTAACCGGATTTATTTCTACATAAGCTTCAAGCCCTTTATGAACACTATTTGCCACATTCGTTCTAAGCGTATAGGGATTACCATTTATATCAGTAAGAGATACTAAACCTATGCGTCTGTTATATCTCAGACAGAATAAACTGATATCAAAGTTTAAAAATTCTTTTATTGTCCCTCTCCATCCAAGGTCTGAATTGTATCCATAGGCATCTTTTAGATTAGGATCTATTTTTGAAGTTACTCCAATAGGAGTAAGTGATGAATAATCCATGGGTCTGTATGCCTGCGAAATATTCCCATAAATAGTAGTGGTTGAGGTAAGTTTATATTGACTTCCCAGTCCCAATAGAGGAATATATCTGTTTCTCGATTTATCTATATTAACTCTAACGGTATCAAAGGTTTTGTAACCATTCGCAGTAGAGCGTATGTACTCAAAACGGAAGCCCGGCGTGATAGAAAATTTATCAGTTACTCTGAATATATTCTCAAAGAAATATGCGGCATTCGTAGTTGTAAAATTTATAGAGTATTCATAGTCGCCTCCGTATAGATTAAGATCAAAATCAGTTCCTGTTGATCCGGGGCCTCCTCCTTGTCTTTTTAACTTTCCATAGAAGAATCTTAATCCGGTTGCAAAAGTACTTTCTAATCCAAACATTCTATAGTTTGTGCGAAGCCTCAACTCATTAGTCGAGCTTGTAAACTTTTCTTTTTCAACTTCCCGCTTAATATAAGTTCCTGTGGAACGATCAATGGTATCCAATGCCGCGGCTCCTCCATCTTCATTGCGCCAGACCAGATTTCTCCCACTGCTTAAGAAAGCAGATTTAAGACTGAATGAAGTTTTGTCAGATATTTTGTAATCAATGGTTCCTGTTAAAATATTCCAGGGACTGTTAAGCCAGTTTCTGGCTCTTACGGATTGCCTGCTGTCAGCATTAAACTCTTCATCGGTAAGCCCGCCTGGCATGTGAATGTAATTTCTGAGAACAGAATATTCAAGACCAAACTTAAGCTTATCCGTGGGACGATATTCTATTTTTGAAAATCCTGTAAAAGAATGGAAATCGGAATTAGGCCGCCAGCCTTGTATGGTTTTATATTGTCCGAAAGCGTAATAGCTGAATTTTTTATAGGTTCCTCCGATGGAATTAGAGGAAGTGAATAAGCCATAAGAGCCTGCAGTTTGTTGCGTGTTAAATTCAAAAGGTTTATTCTTTGGAGCGCCCTTCATGATGTAATTTACTGTACCACCAAACTGAGGCCCGAATTGAAGAGAAGAAGCGCCACGCACTAATTCTATCCTTTGAACTCCATCCATTGCGGGTACATAATAAGCCTCGTTGTATCCATAAATATCGGAAGTGATATTGTATCCGTTTTGTCTCACATTCATTTCAATGGACTGGGTAGGATTCAAACCCCGTGACCCAATGCCATTGGAAGGGAAGCCCGCTCCTTCGGTTTCTGAGAAATTCATTCCTGGAACTCTTCCGAGAATCTGACGGGTATTATTTTGTGCGGTATTTGCATCAAGGCTATCTATGACCAATACTTCCGTTTTCTTTCCTGAATAAATGACTGTTCCTGAAACATCATTGAGATGAGCCATTCCATTTTTTGATTCAATACCGATAATAGTTATTTCCGGAACAGTTGTTATTTCAAAAGACAGGCTGGGAGACACATCAGTTGTTTCAGCACTTTTTATGAATACTTCCCGTAAAATTGTGTTGTATCCTAAAAAAGAAAACTCTACGGTATATTTTCCAGCAGGGATATTTTTGATGATATAATGGCCATTGCTGTCTGCCGCTGCTCCATAAGTAGTATTTTTTAATAGAATAGTTGCATGACTTATTCCATGACCTATGGAATCTTTGATAACTCCTTTAAGATTTCCGGTGCTGCTCTGTGCAAAAATATTAGGTGAAAATATTGATAATAGTAAGAAAAATATGCCTGGACGATAAAATTGGCGCATAAGTATGAATAAGTTATTTGTTTTTAATTAGACTGATTCTAAATAGTGACACGAAATAAATACTTATTTAGAATGATTCCAAATAATGTTGATAATTTTTTGAAAGATATAGGAATGAGGACTAAAGAAAGGGGGATTTGCAGTTGGCAAAAAATAATAAAGTCCATAGACCACAGTCTATAGTCCATAGTAAAGACTACCTATTTATCTGTGGACTGTGGTCTATGCACTTTATTCTACCAACCAACAACTATTTCACATTCACCACATTCATAGTCCTCGCTAATCCGACGGTGCAGAATGAGAGGATCCCCTCACAGGCTTTATCCATATATTGTGGAAGCCAGTCCATTTCTTCTTTTGCAAAATTGCTGAGCACATAATCCACCTGTCTGCCTTTGGAAAAATCGTTGCCTACTCCAAAGCGAAGCCGTGCATATTCATCAGTACTTAACACCTCTTGAATGTTACCAAGTCCGTTATGCCCCCCGCTGGATCCTTTAGCTTTCATCCTTAATTTCCCGAAAGGCAGGGCAAGATCGTCAGTAACAACCAGCAGGTTTTCTTTGGGAATTTTAAGATCCTTCATCCAATAATTGACTGCTTTACCGCTCAGGTTCATAAAAGTTGTAGGCTTGATAAGGTAAATGCTTCTGCCTTTATGTTTAAGCTCAGCGTGGAATGCAAGTCTGCCGGAGCCGAACTTCAGTTCGTGCTTATCAGCTAGCCGGTCAAGTATCAGGAAGCCGACGTTATGGCGCGTCAGTTCATATTCTGGTCCGATATTTCCCAAGCCTGCAATAAGGTATTTCATGGACGAAGATAAAATAAAAAATCCTGCCTTGTGAGCAGGATCTTCTATTATTATAGTTAAGCAAATATTATTTCTTGTCTTTGCCGCCTTTTTCTTCTTTAGCTGCTTCCGGTTTTTTGTCTCCGGGTTTAGCGTCTGCCGCTGGTTTACCATCCGCACCGGCTGCCGCTGCTTCAGGAGTAACCACTGCAGTAGCGGTTTCGTCTTCAAGTTTAAGAGCTCTTGGGATCTGAACTGAAGCCAACGGTAAAGTTGGAGAGTTCAGAATAGTATAATTTTTTGGTACGATATCGCCAACTCTTACAGACTTACCAAGATCAAGCATTGTAACATCTACCTCGATAAAATCAGGAAGATTTTTTGGCAATGCTTTTACGGTAACTTTAGGAAGTTTTACCATTAGTTTTCCTCCTTGCATTACACCTGGAGCGACACCCATAAATTTTACAGGAATATCCATTGTTACTGGTTTATCAGCAATCAGTTCAAGAAAGTCAACGTGAAGGATCTGATCGTTCACCGGATCAAATTGAATATCCTGCATGATGCATTCATGTTTCTTTCCTTCGATCGTAAGATCTACTATATGTACTTCGGGGGTATATACCAGATCCCTGAAAAGGAATGCAGGTGTATGAAAGTGCGTTTGCTCTTTTCCTCCGTATAACACGCATGGCACATTGGTTTCAAGCCTGAGTTTCTTCGACTCAGTTTTTCCGAGATTTGCTCTTTTAAACCCTATAATCTCTAGTTTTTTCATAATAAATTGTTTTTATTTTAATTGATAAATAATGAACTGATAGAATCGTTATCCTGGATCTTTCTGATCGCTTTGCCAAATAGCTCGGCTACTGAAAGCACTTTTACTTTTGATGACTCCCTTTTGAGTGGGATAGTGTCCGTTACCACTATTTCCTGAAGTACCGAACCTTCAATATTTTCGTATGCTTTTCCTGAAAGCACGGCATGTGTGCAAATCGCTCTTACGCTCTTGGCACCTTTGTCTATAATGATCTGTGCGGCTCTGCACATTGTGCCTCCTGTATCGATCAAATCATCTACCAACACCACATCGGCCCCTTCCACATCACCGATCAGCTGCATAGAGGCGATCTCATTGGCTCTCTTTCTATGCTTATCGCAGACGACCAGTTCCACTTCCATATGTTTGGCAAATTGTCTTGTTCTGCCCACACCTCCAACATCGGGAGAAGCGAAAAGCAGGTTATCCAATTTTAAAGATCTGATATAAGGCACGAATATCGCCGCGCCATCCAGGTGGTCAACAGGAAAATCAAAGAACCCCTGGATTTGCCCGGCATGAAGGTCGCAGGTCATGAGCCTGTCAGCTCCTGCTGCTGATAATATATTAGCGACAAGTTTAGCTGCGATAGCTACTCTTGGTTTATCTTTTCTGTCTTGTCTTGCATAACCGAAATAGGGAACTACAACGGTAACATGCGCTGCTGATGCTCTCCTTGCCGCGTCGATCATAAGAAGCAGTTCCATCAGGTTGTCAGCATTCGGGAAGGTGGATTGTATCAGGAATATATCATAACCCCGTACAGACTCATCAAAGCTTGCCGAAAGCTCTCCGTCACTGAATTTCTGAAGCGTTACTTTGCCCAGCTGCTTGCCATAAGCAGATGCTATCTTTTCAGCAAGGTCGCGTGAGGCGGTACCGGAAAAAATTTTAACGTATGACATCCTTTCGATCTAAATAGCCTTCCTTCAAGGCAAATGAGGTTGCAAAATTAAGGTTTTTAAAGGGA
This sequence comes from Cytophagaceae bacterium, assembly GCA_035568055.1. Classification (GTDB taxonomy): domain Bacteria; phylum Bacteroidota; class Bacteroidia; order Cytophagales; family Cytophagaceae; genus DATMOV01. The sequence goes on along the minus strand of DATMOV010000413.1, from coordinate 6,041 downwards.
ATAACAAAAGATAATATAAACTATTGATCTTAGCCTCTTTTTTGGCGCACCGATCAGACGACATGGGAAAGTAATTCTAAATATTGAAAGTTGAATTTTAAATAAGAAAGTGCTAGTGTCAGTTAGAGCACATTCACTTCGCTCAGTGTAAACTCCGTCGAAGACTTGATGATTTTTAAGGTCACGCTATTGTATTAACAACCCTTCGACTCCGCTCAGGAGTAAATAGAGGCACTAATAGCCAGCAACTTACCTCTCTTTTATATTTTCAGCGTACAACTAGGCGTACAATTTGGCTAGGTATTTGCCGTTTAGAATATGAGCTTTGGTGAATCCCTCCCTTTAAATAGATTGCTCCCCCATTTTTGAATACTGTTATGATTGACACCAAGCTGATCAGCTAAATCATTTTTACTCAGGGATGAATCCGACTGTTTAATCACCAAAAGAATTTTTAGTCTGGAAGAAAGATGCGGTTTAACCTGTTTAAGGAGTTTCTTTCACTTCAATTGATAAGGGTTTTGCCATAATGCAAGTAAAATAGCTTTTATATGATAGTCTAATTAATACTAAAAAATATCAACAAATAAATGTTGATATTTTGGGCTATTTTATAAAAGCGAACGGTATAACTCAAAAATATAATATTTATACCCTCTTCATATTTTATAAAAAACGTTATCCAAGATATAAAAAAGAAGGGCTCCGATTTCGGAGCCCTTCTGGATAAATGGAAAAGGATGCAATTATTCAATCACAATCTTGTAGCCTTTGGTTTCCGTATTTGTTCTTACATGAATGATATATACACCAGCCGTATCAATTTCTACTGTGTAGGAGTTCTGATGATCAGAAAGTTCAATCTCTTTTACCAACCGGCCTGTAACATCATAGATAGAAGCAGTTCCTATTTGGTTTTTGGTTTGAATCACAAACACACCTTTTGCAGGATTTGGATAGATCAGGAACGGTTTGTCCACAGGCAAATCAATATCCTGGGCTAAACGGGCGGCATACGTACAAGTAACAGCTGGAGAATACCAGGTAGAGGTCTTACACCCAGATGCACTTGTATAGGTACACAAAACAGAAGTGCTCAATGGTCTCGTAAAGGATGGAGAAGTACTTTGAACAACACCACCGACGATCCATTCGATAGTATTTGTGCCATAGTTGCTTACTACCAGGTTCACACATGTATTAGTGCCTGATGTGCCCGAACACGTAACATCCGGGGAAGGCGGCACATTAGTATTTATAGTAATCGTTTTTGAAACAATGGATGATGCGCCACATGCATTCAGTCCCTGACATCTCAATATAAATTGACCAGTAAGAGAGGCTGGAATACTCAGTTCAGTATTGGTAGACCCATTGACCGGGAAATTTACTCCCACGCTTGGAGCGTTCTGGATATTCCAGGTGTAATCAGCACCAGCCACTGCCGGAGATACTGAATAGGCATTTCCCGTGGTATTAGGGCACAGGGTTGAAGCTCCGTTAATGACAAATACGAGCGTACCGTTTACAGTAACTGTAGTAGTTACTACAGTTGAACAACCCGAAGAAGTAACGGTGTAAGAAATGACGGCAGTTCCAGCCGATACCCCTTGCACAAGTCCATAAGAATTTACAGTAGCTACAGCAGTATTTGAACTAGACCAAACACCACCTGTAGTCGTGTTTGAAAGAGGAGTATACTGATTAACGCAAACGCTAGTATTTCCTGTTATTGCAGATACTACTGGATTACTATTTACTACAACATTCATTGTTTTTGTAGATTTCACACAACCGTCGGTTTGTGTCACTAAAATATCTCCTGTAGTACTTCCAAAATTAACTGTGATGGCATTAGTACCATTGCCTGTTGCGATTGAAGCTCCTGTAGGGAGTGTCCAGACATATGTTGCATTAGTAATGTTCTGTACTGAATAAGCAATTCCCGTCGCGCCCGCACATACAGGGGATGTTCCGGTGATCGTGATAGGAAGATCTGTGAAATGTACGGTTCCCACGGATGCACCATTTAATGCAGCTCCTGTTGAAGTAGCTATGTTAGGAACATTGGCTCCTGCACCCTCAAAATTGTAATAGGCCACAAGATTTGCTTCATTACCAATTAAGGGAGCCATCGCTGCCTGAATCTGTGCCTGTGTTCTCACGGTATTCCATAAATGCACTTCATCAATTCCGCCATTAAAGAATAAACCGTAATTACCATTCAGGCCTTGATAAGCCCCGATTCTCATTGTGCTGGTAGAGGTAAATATGGTTGAATAGACACTTCCAGCTGCAAGAGTGCCGGGTACAAGATTACCGTTTATATATATGCTAACTGCTGCTGATGTGTGAACGACAGCTACATGCGTCCAACCATTCGCAACAACCACGGCAGTATTTGTAGAGTAGACACTTGGCGCTGTACCACAGTATCCATCAGCATCCCATACCCAACTTACGATTCCATTATTAATACTCAGATAATAAGAATTCTGAGCCCCTGCACACCATTCCTTTGACAATATCACTTGTTGTGTTAAGTTGCACGGATTGATCCAGGCTTCCACCGTGAAATTATTAGTAATACCCAGTGCAATGTTGTTTGGAACCAAAACATAGTCAGTTGACCCATTCGCATTAAAAACTCTACCGCTTTGTGCTTTGCTTTGATTCAGGATTCCTAAAAACACAAAACACAATAGCCACAGATGGGTTTTAAATCTATAAAGATTGAAATGATTGAAAGTTTTTTTCATAAAAGTTAGTTAAAAATTTAGTTGTATATGTATGATTCAAAACACATTCATATGGTTGCCATGAGCGCAAAATATTTTTTTTCTCTGCAAACTCATAAAAAGAGTTTGATTAAGTGGTATTTTTAGAATCTTTATGATAAAGGTTTTTCCAATATGTTTTTTTCAACTACTACTATTTTTCTCAGAATCCTTTTCTCAGATTTCCGGTAATTCAATGGTTCTAAATGGAACCACTGATTATATCCAGGTGAATTATAATGCAAGCATTGATATTACAAATAATACAACCATGGAGGCTTGGGTTAATTCCTGTCGCCGCGATATATACCATGAAATACTTAACAGGAATATATGCAACGGAATACAAGGAGGATATCATTTTGGAATTAGAAATGGAAAGCTTGAGTTTGACTGGACAGGCACAGCAAGCTGCAATAATACTAATACTTATACTTCAGACAATATCATTTTAAATTTGAATACCTGGACACATGTTGCTGTCGTGCATACTAATACTTCCATCACATTATATGTTAATGGTGTAGCTGTCCCCGGTACTCTGACTGTGGGAAGCTATACCCCGATAAACTCTAATACGAATCCACTTTTAATAGGGGTATATAAAGGCATTGTTGGGAATTATGGAAATTATTTTCAAGGCCAGTTCGATGAGATTCGAATCTGGAACACGGCATTAACTGCTTCCCAAATTCTGGCTCGATATAATCAACCTCTCACTGGAAGTGAAGCAGGGCTCGTGGCATATTACGATATGGAAGGTATTGTTTTATCCGGCCAGGGTGTGAATGTTCCCAACAAAGCTCTTTCCACAGGCAGTACCAATGATGGTAATACTATAGGAACAGCTAGTACTCCATATTTTATTAATTCAACCAATTTTTCGTGCATGCAGCCTCAAACAATAAGCTTTGCTTCATTAAGTCCTCAATTATGCAATGCTTCTCCATTTACTGTTTCAGTTTCTTCAAGTTCTGGTTATCCTGTTACTTTAAGTGTTCAATCCGGCCCTGCAAGTATAAGCGGAGTTTCTGTCACTTTAGCCGGCTCAGGAGGTATCGTAATGATTAAGGCATCGCAAGCGGGGGATTCAGCGCACGCACCTGCGCCTGATGTGTACCAATCTTTCCATGTTTCCTGCGATTCAGAATTAAAAATATATGAGCTGATTACCGCCAATGGCGATGGGGACAATGATGTCTTTTATATTGAAAACCTGAATTTTTATCCTGACAATGAAGTGACATTGTATAATCAGTGGGGAAACAATGTTTACCAAAGGAAAGGATATCAGAATGATTGGTCTGGCAAAAATTTGCCGGATGGAAATTATTTTTATCTGGTTAATATACCTTCTCTAAATAAAACTTTTAAAGGAGGCTTGCTGCTGACGCATTAAATTTAAATGAAAGTAAAATTCTACCTGTTAATAATGTTTCTTCAGACAAATATTGTTTTTGCTCAGCAAGATCCTAACATAACAATGTATATGAATAATATCCTTCTGATAAATCCGGCTTATGCCGGAAGTCAAAAAGATATTCAGGCTTCCTTGGTAAACAGGAATCAATGGGTCAGTTTTGCCGGGGCTCCGGCTCTTCAGTCTTTCAACATTCACAGTCCTCTGAATTATAATAAAATCGGCCTTGGCCTCCAGATGTTAAATCAGTCTATCGGAGCCGAAAATTATTTCTCAACCACATTAAGTTATGCTTACAAAATAAATTTTTCAAAAGGTATTCTTTCCTTCGGACTTAATGCGGGAATAAAACAATACAAGCTAAATTTTTCAAGAATGAATATTAAAGACCTGGACGATAAATTTATTCTGGAGGGCAAAACCAATGTAACCATTCCAGATATAGGTTCCGGAATATTTTATAAAAGTAAAAAATTCAATTTCGGATTTTCAGCACTTCATTTAGCGCAAAACAGAATTGCTTATTTAAAAGACAATCGATCAAAACTGCGAAGACACTATTATTTATTTGCCAGCCATGACATTATCATTACAGAACGTTTTAAAATAACCCCTAATGTTCTTATTAAATATGTGGAGGGAGCACCTTTGCAGGTAAATTTTACAACCATGATGGAATACAGAGATAGATTATGGACAGGTTTATCTTACAGGACAGGGGATGCATTATGTTTCTTTGGCGGATTAAATTTCAAGTCACTGTCCGGAAATATTTCTCTGCTCAGAGTCGGCTATTCATACGACTGGACAACATCCGGGCTTACTAAATATAATAGCGGAACTCATGAAATAATACTTAACTGCAATTTTAAGCTCCCCAAAAGTATCAAGAAATTAAAGATGAAAAAGGTAACTAAATCCCCATTATTCTTTTAGTATGAAAATTTTATTTAGTCTGATATTTATTTTTGTTTATCCTGCCATATGCTATTCTCAATCAGAAAAGTCTTTGGAGCGGGCCAATGCATTTTTCAGGCTTGAAGAATATGGTAATGCTATTAAATATTACCAATTGGCATTACATAAAGAAAATAACAAATCCATTATTTCGCAAATAGCGAATTGCTATAGACTGCTTAATAATAATCAGGAAGCCCAATTGTATTATGAAAAAATCGTTTCTGAAAATCCCGATTCAAATACATATCAATATGCTTTGGTTTTAAAAAAGAATGGAGAATATCTAAAAGCAAAAGAACAATTTAAGCTTCTCTCTATGGTGTTTCCTGGAGTGAAAGCTTATGTTCTCATGGGAGTTTCCTGTGATTCTTCAATAAGATGGAAAAAACAAAAATCACCATATCAAATTAAAAATATAACAGATGTAAATACTGAATTCTCTGATATCAGCCCGGTAATCTATAAAAACGGAATTGTATATGCATCTAACAGAGAAGAAACCATCATTCGTAAAAAGACAGGATATTCAGAGCAACCTTATTATAATTTATTTTTTTCGTCATTAAACGCAAAAGATAAATATCATAAGGGGAAATCTTTTTCGTACTTAATAAATACTTCTGCTCACGAAAGCGCTCCTTCATTTTCCGGCGATTTTAAAAAGATATATTTCACCCGCGTTAATGAAAACCGTAAAAACGGATCGGCCAAGGATGAATTTAACAGGCCTAAATTATATAGTTCAGAAGAGAAAGGCGGTCACTGGACCAGACCGGAAAAATTTATTTTTAACGACAGCCTCTGCTCTTTTGGCCAGCCTTCTGTTGATTCCACAGAGAAGATGTTCTTTTTTGTATCCGATATGCCTGGTGGCTTTGGAGGGA
>DATMOV010000412.1:0-17225 GCA_035568055.1 Cytophagaceae bacterium | reverse complement strand
CTCAACTACATGGGTACTTAATGCGTTGAGAAACGAAGCGATATTAGGCAAATACCCATCGGGACTTAACGTTAAAAATCCTATGTGTTATCCTATGTTTCAAGAGATAGTGGGACCTTTCAATTATGCAGGTACGCCTGTACAAGTGTCGACTGTAAATGGAGGTAATGTGTTGAATGTAGAAGGATGTTCTTCAACTAATGGTGCTAATGTACAGGTATGGGCTCCTGATAGTAATTTGTGTCAGCAATGGACTTTTAATTTTAAATGTGCTGGAGAGTATGAAATTAGGTCAGTGAAGAGCAATTTGGCATTGGAAGTTCAAGATAGTTCCCTTATTAATGGAGCAAATGTAAGGCAGTGGACACCGAATGGAATGCCAGAACAGACATGGCTTGTGCAACCTTTAGGAAATAATCAATATAGAATTATTTCAAAGTTAAGTGGTAAGTCATTAGATATTGCGGGATGCTCTACTATAGAAGGCACCAATGTTCAGCAATGGACCTGGAATGGAGCTAATTGTCAAAAATGGGTACTTTCAAATGCCGTTAGTTCACAGGTCACTGGAGTTAGCACTCCAAAAATGACGACTGATTTTAATGTATACCCAAACCCTGCGACAGGTTCATTCCAGATTCAGGTTCTTGGAAATGCAGTAGGTCAAGTGAGTATGTTTGATTCTTTTGGTCAATTAGTTTCTAAGTTTAATGATGCAGAGGGAACAATTACTTTGAATACTGGGCACTTTGAGAAGGGTATCTATGTGATTCAATTGGTCATAGATGGACGGATAGAACGTAAGAAGCTAATGGTTGAATAGGATGTTTATTTGATATGACAAGGATAAATAATGAGGGCGGTTTTTTAGGAAGCCCCTCCATTTAGTATGAATCAAAATAAAACTTTTTATGTCCCAGAAAGTATTAAAAATTAGTCTGTTTATTTTCACTTTATACTTTGGTAAATATATAATGCAAATGCTCAAATAGTTGGAGCTAACTTTAACACACGAATTTGTGATATCGATCAGAATGAACTTTCAGATTCCAAAGTTAGCTGGGTAAGAGTTAATATTCCAATCATGTCATTTGTAGATACCGCAACGATTGGAGGAGTAAAACAAATTACAGGTATTAATCAAACTGAGTTAAATAATTATGATGCTGCTTCTGTTGTATCTGTATAGCAGTTGAATTCAGGATGCGAAACGATCAAGTTAATTGTTAATTTCAAATTCGGTTTTCTAACTGTTCTTGATAGAGTTCCTACAGCTACCATTCTGGTTTCAGCCACAAAGGCCATCAATGGATGATGGGAAGGCCTGCCTGGCATATGTGAATTATAGCCTACTTTGCTCTGCTTCTTGTTCCACTCACAGGTCAATATGTGTCAGCTCCTGAAATTGAAAGAAATATAATAGTTTCGGTTATCCGACCCCTTATTTTTATACCCAGGAAGCATTAATTATAGATTTTATTGATACCAAAACGAATAAAATTGTTTGGCGAGGATCAATTGAGAGGGATGTAAGTGATGCATCTCATATTGAGAAACAGGTTTCAAAAGAGGTACATTTGATTATGAAAAAATATTCAGAAAACAGTGAAGGAAAGATGATCAAGCATCATATCTAAAAGAGAAAATATTAAAGAATGATAGCAAAACCCCAATGAAAAATAATTTCAATAGTACGAGTAATCAATATGACCGCTGCTTCCTCTCGGATTTCTGAAATTGATTTATCTTTTTACTTGTCTTAATTTTTTCAACGAATTCTGGAGAAGGCCTAAACTGAGGAATATAATGTTCAGGTACGATCACAGCAGTATCCTTCCTAATATTCCTGGCCGTTTTTCTCGCCCTCTTTTTAATAATAAAGCTTCCAAAGCCTCTGATAAAAATCTCATTGCCGTCTGCCATAGAATCCTGAATAACCTTCAAAAGTGACTCTATGGTAGCGCTCACTTCTGATCTGTCTGCACTTGTTTCTTCAATGATTTTTGAAATTACTTCTGCTTTTGTCATTTTCTATGTGAACGGTTTATTGATTTAAAATTCTATACTTATAGTTGCGTGAAATCAACCGAGTCATAACCTTCTATCTGAATTCGACTATTTACATCTTTAATATTGAAAAGTGAGTTTACGGCTCGACGATTTTTTTCTATATTCCTGATTCTTTTGCATAGAAAAAAGCTTGAAACTATATAAACCATCCCCCATTCAGATTTTTTAGAAAGCTTTCAATCTTATATTTCTAAAGTAAAACTCTTAACTGTCTAAATCCTCTCAAGTAAAACAGAATAATCAAAATTTAAGACCAAACCCCTGATGTGGAGCTACCCTTAAAAGGGTGGAATAATTTTATCTGGCTTCTTACTTGCAGTCCTTTTTTAAAGATTATCCAGCATGGGCATACAAATACTTCACGGGGATTTTACTGTTTACTTTTTCAGCAGGGTGAATTTCTAAAATATATTTGTTGAGCTCAGGAAGAAATTCTTCGAAATCACATTTAAAAAGCTGATAATTTTGTATAAGATCCTCTATAGAAGCGTACAGATTCGTAGGGAAATTTATAAACAACATAAAATCATGTACGCCTGCCAGAGTAGCTAAATTATTAATGTACCCTTTGACGAATAACCGAAGAACGAAACGCCTGAATCTAAAAGATATAAAAGGCATGTTGTCAATAATTTTTAAATACCCTTCTTGCACCGTGGCATTTAAAGAAGAAGAGTGATATTTATTCCAATTGGCTGCGAGAAAATGCTCATAAAATATACCGACGAGCAGAGTTGAACGCTTGACAAAACAAGGTTTTAAACGCTTCCTGCTTCGCTCAAAAACCGAAGAGTTCTTAATAAACTCGACAATCTTATGTCTTAATAAAATACCTTTCAAGATTTCCTGAGGATAATTTAAGTATTGAGAAGGCTTAACCCGATTTCCAATATAATTCCCAATCATAACCTGATCAGAGAAGTTTCGTGAAACATATATATTCATCAGGTGGTTCATAGCTTCATCTGTTGTGTCAATTTAACAAATCTAAAAAAACAAATTTATATAAGGTAATTTATTATTAAATAATTTTTGCTTTTTAAGCTTAAATACTCTTTCTAATTTACATTATGCAATTGTTGTTCGTAAGCTCAAATGTTTGCAGCAGCTTCGTTTAGATTAGATAAATCAGAAGTTGCTCAACAATGCCCGAATGCGGATAATAGTGCCTGACATCAGCAAATAGCAAGTGTCGTGCATCCTATAGAAACGAAACATACCTGACACACAATGACAAAAGCAGCCATTGCTGGCTGCTTTGTATGACATGAATTAAGAGAGATACTATTGTTAACTATTCTACTAAACCTACTTTAAAATTACTAACTTATCGGCATGCATCGAACCATCCTCAAACTGGAAGGTCAGATAATAGAGGCCATTAGCAAGATCAGATGTATTCAGTGGGAGCTGATGGTCTCCTGCTATTAACATTTCATTAGAAACATTCATCATAAGCATCCCGCGTGAATCTTTGATATCAATTTTTACGTTACCGGAATTTTTTAGAGAAAAACTCACATCGCTTTTCCCTGAGCTAGGATTAGGAAATACACTTGAAACTCCTAAATATGCATTTGCATTTTTTATTCCTGTAGTAATACTTGGATCAGATCCGATAACCAATTTGTCAATAGTTATTGTACCTGTATATGTATTATAATTAGGCCATACTGCTGTATTTGGATTTGCACCTGCATTGATCCACATTCTGAAGCCTATGATTGAATCTATTTCAACAGCAGTTACACAAGTGCTTGAGGCGGTATAATAATCAGGACTTGACGATGTACACAGATTATGGGGAAACCTTGGGTTGTCAGAAGCAGTATGTTCCAGATAAGGTGTGGAAAAATCAAATGTAACTGTTCTTGTTTCCGGGGAAGCCAGAGGGGGATTTATTTTGAACCAGGTTCCATAACCACCTGAATTGGCCGCGGCACTGCTGTTTATATCTACTGTGTCCCTGTTATTTACACCCATTAGAATTATTCTGACATTTGCAGCCGTGGATGTACTGGTATTGGTCATAGTAATAGTAACCTTACGATTACCGGTGCCACTGATATTAACGGGAGCAAAGGTATGATTGATCCCATAAGCGGCAAAACTCTCATAATTAGGTGATCCAGCTGTAACTCCAACTGTTAGTTGCCCATTGCCAGTTTGTGAAACACTATAAACGGTTGGATTCCCCGTTGTCCAGAAATATGCAGAATCCGTCCAGGAAGCTATAGGGTTTGTAAAATTGTCTACAAATCCAGTAGGTCCTACATAAGCGCCTGGAGCAATATGGTGAACCTGAGCAAAAGCACCCATTGCCAGTATCAACATTAATTTAGTAAATATTATTTTCATCATAACTTTATTATTTAAAAGTGAAACAAATTATTTATTAGTTAAGTGTACCATTGAAAGAAATTTAGCAACAGACTTTAGTATTGTTGTACTTATTCGATTTTTTTAATCATTTCTATATTATACCCTACAAAGATAACAAAATATTTTGATGTGTCAAATAAACACATGTATTTTTTTATATTTTTTTTTGGGAATTATGCACATTTAAAGATTTAATCGCAAAAAAGGGTTGGTAAAATTGCCTACGTCTCAACATTGACAATAGTTTAAAAGAATTTAATTGAAACCGGTTTCAATTAAATTCTTTTGTTTATAATCATAAGCATAGCTAAATGGCATGAGCGGTATGTGGATTTTATCAATGAAAAGGGCTTTAATCTTAAGACAGGTCGTTACTGGCATAAGCATAAAATGGTCAGGCGTTCTTTTACCATTATCCGAAGGGCGCTCCCCTATGTTTCATTACTTAGATAATGAAAAGATGCCTAAATCAACAAATGGGCTTGAATCATTCTTTGGTCATTTGAAAGGACATTTAAATGTGCATATAGGATTATCAAAGGGGCACCGAAAGGACTTTGTACGGTGGTATTTATTCTTCAAAAACAGATGAGTTTTTTTAGCCCCTAAACAACAATAGCAGAAATAAAAAAAGTCACGGAATAATTCCGTGACATCTGCTAAAGTTGGTAATCTGTATTGCTAACAAGTTGCTCTCCAGCAGAGCTTGTTTCCCCTTCAATATTAAAATCCACCAATCATTTTTACCACTTTAAATATTAGTCTCCCCGATGGAGATACACAGTAAATAGTTTTTAGAGCTTGAATTTCTTATACGTGTTTATTTAAAATAAGGTATTCTTTGCTGGAGATTCAATATCCTAAAACCACAAAGTCAATTCTGGATAATCTAGACTTCGTGTCTTTTGCTTCGCCGTTCAACGTCCGGCTTTCTAATCTTTTCTTTTCTATACCTTTGCTTATAAGCATCTCACGAATGCTTATAAATCTTTTTTCTGCAAGTTTCATTGAGATTACACTGGAATCAGAATACGTTACTATAGCAATTTTCATTGCAGGATAAGCTTTCATTGCTTCGACAATATTCATCAGTTTTTTTCTTGAATACAGCGTCAACGCCTTAGTTCTATTTTCAATAAAATTCACCTGCGATTTTAATTTTGTCCCCACAGCAGGTTTATTCTCCTCTGAATAAATAAAATCTATTTTATCAATCTTCTTTGCAACAACATTATCATTCTTGCCCGCTGTATTTAAAGATCTATCAAGGCTGTTGTCATCATCATTACCTTTAATATATTGTGATTTGTATTGAATATCGATATTTTCAATAGCATCTACCTTTCTGTAGTTGGAATCAAGTAATTTTAATTCTGTCCTTCTATTTAATTGCCGCCCTTCCGGATTATCATTACTTGCAACAGGAGTATCCTCTCCATAGCCTTTAGCGATGAGCCTTTTTTTATCGATTCCCTTAGCGACAAGATTTTTTACGATAGCGACCGCTCTTTTTTGTGAAAGTTTCTTGTTATAGTTATCTCCACCAAAATTATCTGTATGCCCCCCGATCTCAACCTTCAGCTTAGGATGGTCTTTCAAAAAATTATATAAAATTTCGAGTTCTCGCTGACTTTCATTTCTCAATGTAGCCCGGTCAAAGTCGAAGAAAATATTGTTAAGCACAATGGCCGATCCAACTTTAAGCTGATCCAGGTAAAAATCTTTTTTGAATGAGAAAAGGGTTTTATCGTCAGCTACGGCTATTAATTCCTGTCTATAATTATAACCTTTAGATTGCACTATCACAGAATATTTTTTTCCGTGTTCTACTTTTATTGAATACTTCCCGCTCGATTGATTTGAGTTATAAATTCCTATCGTATCATTATTTTCCGGGTTCACAAGAAATATGACGGCCCCCAAAGGTGTGTTCGTTCCTTGGTCAAATATATTACCCTTCATGACCATCATCTTTAAATTTTCCTTGGGTCTGTGAATTATATATATGTCCTTTTCTCCATAGCTATCATTTCTCCATGAAGAAAAATAACCTCTTTCTCCTTTGGCGTTCCAAACAAAATAAATATCATCATCAGCAGTGTTTATAGGGTATCCAACATTGACAGGATCCAGGTATTCACTTTTTTCTAAATCGAAAGAAGACTTGAAAATATCAAACCCTCCCATAGTCTTATGTCCACGTGAACTAAAGTATAATGTTCTATTATCTGAGAAGATAAAAGGGGCATCCTCATCAAATTTTGTATTGATTACAGACCCCATATTTTTAGGTTCAGACCATTGTCCGTTTGGCTCTAACCTGACTATATACAGATCTATTCCTCCAAAACCACCTGGCCTGTCGCTTGAAAATATAATCGTTTTTTCATCGGTAGTAGTTGTAGCGCTTGGCTCCCATGAATCAGAATTTATATGACCGCCTAATCTTTCAGGTTCAGACCATGTTGTTCCGGAAAGTTTACTCTGATAGATATCTCCTCGGTTTGTCCTGCTCTCCCCTGACCGGTATATAAATAATTCCCGGCCATCAGATGAAAGCCCGACACATGCATCGTGATAGTCAGTGTTGATATGGCTTCCCATATCTTCCGGCTTTCCCCATTTTCCTGAAGAGTCTTTGGTACTTATATATATGTCTTCGTGAAACATCCCATCTTCAGGATCTATTTGATTTCCTGTTGAGCCGGGTCTGCGTGAAGTAAAAATCAATACCGTTTCATCAGCTGAAATTACAGGCACATAATCAGGGTAACGGGTATTAATTGCCGGGCCTATATTCTCAATGATCAACTCTAATGAGTCCGCGACAAGTTCTTTTCCGGTTTCACACATTCCAATCAGTCTTTCAAGCTCCTGTCTGGAGCTGTCTGTGATTGTTGCAGAATTCTTGTAGGTGCTATAATGTTTTATTGCTTCGTCGAAATCATGGTTGAGATGAAATCCCCTTGCAATATAAAAATCAAGATCGGCTTCAGGATATTTAAGTTCATTACAGCGAAGAAAATATGGGAGACATTTTACTTTGTGGTGCGAATTGTAATAGCAAACTCCAATCCGGTATAAATACTTGCCCTGACCCGGATTAAGTGAATCGAGTTTTTCGTAAATATGCTGCGCCAAAAGGTAATCTTTTAGTTCATAGTACCCATCAGCTTCAATTTCCAGCTTTTTTTGTTTGACAAATTGTGCATCAGCATGAGCTGATATGAAAATTAAGAATACAAACGCAGCGAGATACTTCATATAAGATATGATGCTTATTTCTTGTATAATAGAAATCTGGTAATGCGAAGCTAAAACAAATTGAATATTTCTCATAATACAATAATGCCTAAGCAGATTAAAGATTATGCTTATAAGACTTCTCAATGTTTAATTTTTTTTTTATACCTTATGAATCCATAAGATTAGCAGATAAATCAAATTGTCTTTTCTATTAAAAACATAACTCCTCTAATAACCTTACTTTATTGAGTGCTGAACTTCAGACATACTTATTTTAGCAATGAGTCATTGGGTTGAGTTTTTCTTTTGAACTGAAGGTGTATTCTGTAAATTGACATCATTATTATAAATAGTCACAGATGCGGAATCTGCACTTATGCGATTACCTGTCCTTCAGGTCAATTTCAGTGCAGGTCTGTTTTTCCTTCTGCTTTGACACAGAATCTGAGAACAAGCGAATTCTCAGAATCCAGTTTTCAAAAATTCCCCAAATGATTCATTAACTGAATTAATTTTTAAGCTTTATTTCGAAGTTCCACCACCTAAAGCAAAAATAATTTATCAGTGCTTGTTATTATTTTCCAGTCTATACTTGTAGAACTAAAATCATCAATAATATTATTATGGCTTGCCAAGGAACCCTGGAGGGATACTATCGTAAGGCAGTAGCCTTACTTCATCGATATAGAAATCTCCATAGTAAGGCACTCCACCGGGATTCGGATATATTAGAATCTGTACAATATCTTTGGGATTTACTTCTTGTCTATCGGGCCCTTTACTCTCAGGGGCCTGTAAAAACTTACCGGTATAATTATAATAATAATCTTTATACTGTCCGTCTGATTTCGGATCAATCTCCATAGGTTGTACATCTGTCAGGTTTTCTTTGGAATCCTGTACCATTATTGTTAAATGAAGTGACTGCTTTTCAGAAGGAACTTTCACACGGACTTTCACAATCGGGAATTTAGTAAAATCAACTGGATCAAACCGTCTTCCTAAGCATTCGTGTTTAGGACCCACTCCATGGCAGGTTACTTTCATAGCGCTATCTTCTATGTCCAGATCAATATTATCAGTCATCCACCAGATCATATTATCATCATCAAAAAGATCCACGATACCGGTAAACGGCACTACATCGGCTCCTTCAGGCATCTGACTCAGGGGAATTGCTTCAATGTAGTCAATCTGAATTGTCCCAGAAAAGGGTCGCCCTCCCGGGTTAATGAATATCAACATATCAGTAATGATAGATGGATTAACGGTTTTCTTATTCGGCCAGGTTTGAATCCAGCGGTCGGTCATATTGATATAAAAATCCCTGAACTTGCCATCCGCAGGAATTTTGATGCGCTGTGGTTTTCCGTTAGTCTCATGTTTATCCACGTCCCTTAATGTTATCTGCAACTCCGGAGCTTTGGCCTCTCCTTCAGCACTTACCCTAAGCTTTAAGACCTGATTATTCGAAAGATCTACCGGGGCTCCCCCCATATTTTTTCCAAAACATCCCCAGTCAGGACCTACCTTATTCCCTTCAGCAACAATAGAGCCCTTATAAGTAGAGATTTTGATTTTATCGGTAGTCCACCACTGCCATCCAAGTCCACCATCGAAATCATCGAGAAGAACAGAAGCGGTAACAGCCGGATTCAAGGAAACCTTATCTTTGTCTTTTGTTTCTTTAGCACTTGTCTGTAGTTCCGTCGTGCCATCATCGAGTGTAAATTGTTCAAATCTTACACAGGAGGCAAGAACCGAAAGCATGAATAAGCATATACTGGTTTTCAAAACTATATTTTTATATTTTATCAATTTCATTCTTTATCCTCATTAGAATTCATTTCTGAAAATTTTCATGCAGTTATTCAATGGGAGGTAAAGATTTCCCAATAGTAAATCTTGCATTGTCAATACTCAATTTGGAATGAATTCCCGGCTGCAATGACAAATGCACAAGATTGATTCCCCAAAGTTTTTGAGGTTCATGGATTTTATTTCCATTCATACCTTCGTTAGCGTCAGCTGAAAGAGGTATATCCGAATACTTAACACTGTATAGATACCAACCCACCTTATCAGGAAGAACCATGATCAACTTATAAACATCGTCCTTAGTTTGATCGAAGTTATGATTAACGAACGGATTGGTAATGTCATAGGCATCATCTTCTTCAAAATTTATACTTATTCTTGAACCCGTCACGCCATAACTATATATGTAAATATTGAAATAAAGATTATCCGGACTTACTGAGGTGAGATTTAACTGATACATATATATTTGCTCCTGCAAAGCACTCATAAGATAATAATTACCATCGTGGTCAATACCATCCATTGTATAGACACATGTCCCTTCAATTGGTCTCAACTTATAACCCAGTGGGTTTCCTAAACTGGCAGTGTCTCCATAAAGCACATCATTAATTCCCGGATCGGTTGTTTTATTAGGCCAACGTCCATCAAAAACCCCACTTCCTCCAAGATATCCTCCATGGGCTTCATACGAATTTATAAGCACTCCAAATTTTTTTGTACCGCCTGCTGCTATCTGTACTGTATCTTTAAGAATAATATCCGAATTAAAGAACGTTAATGTTGCCTCTACTTTCTCTCCACTCCGGAAGTAATACAAACCATCATGATCACCATCCCAAGTAACTCCGGAAGGATCCGAGCCGGTAGCTTTTAATACTTTTCTAGCAGTAGAACTAAGTCCTGTAAGTGTGATTATATAGGTAACCCTTGTACTGAAATTTGCTGTAAATATAACCGTACCACCAGCAGCAAAGTTTACCGAGGCTGGCAGGTTAGGCAACGCAGTAAAATTTGTTGCAATGAACCCGGATGGTGCCGTAATCAGCTCCGGCCCGATATATCCGGACTTATCGTCACGTTTACAGGAAAATATTATTGTAATCAATATCAGTACCAAAAGATATTTAATTTCAGTAACTACTCTTGTATAGTTTTTCATAAATGTCTGTCTTTAGAATACTATTGTGTAATTAAAGAATAATTGATTCATGTTATAATTAAGCGTATTGTTTTTGTTATTATTAAAATGTACCATATGCCCTTGTATAGTGAAGAAGGCATTGTTGTTAAAATTATATCTTCCTCCAAGAGCCCAAATACCCTGCTGCTGATTGATATTCACTACCAGAGGTGTACCAGTAATATTGTTAAAACTATTTCTCTGAGAAAGGTATTCATTGCCCAAAGCATTCAATAACTTATATCCGACTAATAAATCCAGATTCTTAATCACTTCGAAATTCAACCCAGCATCAAGCAAAAGACTACTAAGATCTATAGATGAAGTTGCTCTGGTGGTATGTTCATATCTTGCACCAAAAGTGATACCAAAAGATCTTTTGAATTTTACGATCTTATTTATATTGAGACTAAAACCACCTCTTGCAGCAAGGAATTTTCTGGTCGCAGCAGTGCCTTCTCCTACTATTTCCGACAAAATTTCCGTCTTCACGTCTGCTTTAAATATATGAGCAGTATCCGATTTTTCTATACTAAAAGTAACTCCTTTCCGGTTCGGTGTAGCCGGACCATAAGGTGTTACGTTATTATATTGAGGTAGAAAGGGCATCAGAACAGTACTGATTGATGGATTATACAATCCTTCCTGAGAGTAACGATCAAATAACGTTGGTATCCTAGTGCTTCCTGAATTCGGATCATTTACATTCTGTAAGTTTCCAAATATTGTTGGGGTTCCATAATCAAAAATTCTCCTGGTCTGCGCTACCGGACTAAAAAAACCCGACCCGATATTACGATATGATGCTATCAGTTTTATACCAAGAGGTTTGATCGCCCCGGAGATTCCCAAATCGTAGAAATAGTCATTATGTTTTACAGTAGTATCACTTACCTTCTTATTGTACACATAATTAGAATACCCCAACTCTCCGTATGCTGCCAGTATGATTTTATCCATATCAAGGGTAAACCTGTAATCTCCGGTAACCACTTCATCTTTAAAATTATATAGTGTATCCGGAACGGTTCCCTGCAGATCCGTTGTATTAATGAGGTTACCACCCAGCTGCAGATATTTACTCTGTACCACTTCTAAGCGTCCACCATAGAAAACCCGGTCAGGTATATTAGCAAGCTGATTATTTTTCTTGATCCTTGCACCAAATAATCTGAATTTTATTTTCTCTATTCCCCGGGTAAAGATAAGATTGGTGTTTACATCACCACCTTGTACACGCCATTTATTTCCATAGTTGAAATTTTCATAATGAACGATTTTTCTTCTTATACCGAATATATCAGCCTCATAATCGTGATATACTTCATCAGGGTTAAAGATCGTATAAGGTGTTAATCCCATATCAATATCACCTAACTGATATTTGACTTTTTTTCCTGCCAGTCCTTCTATTCTCAACTGACGAAAAGCGAGGGATGCCCCCTGTCCATAAAACGCTCCGAATTCATTTCTGACCCTCAGTATCACGCTGCCCCTGAATGATTCATTTGGTTGTATATTTACCCCCAAGTCAAAAAGTGTATATCCTCCTGTGGAATTTCTGGCGGAAGTAGTGTCTTTCGGAAGCGTCGATCCACCATTCAATACAGGTCCCTTTAACCGATCGTTGGTTACAATAGCCCTTCCCAAACCATTAAAGAATACTGTCTGAGCTCTGAGTGCCTGACCTACCCCTATTGTGAGAAGAACTATTATTAAAATCTTTTTATTCATTGTGCTATTACCATTTATTTTAAGAATAATTATCATCTTGTTCTTTTTTAGAAAAATATTTTTATTTCCAACGATGTTTCCTGACCTTTAAATTTGTCAAGTACAAAGTTTTTGTCCTGCTGGCTGAGCCATCTGTGACGCATGTGGAATCCAGCCCTTGGAGAGAAATCATAATCAAAACCTGCTCCATATCCGATACCAGTTTGATTCACATTCTTGCCATTTGGAGCTGCATCTGTTAATTGATTTCCCAAAATTCTTTCTATACCAAAAAATCCAACCAATGAGAGTTTAGGCATGAGTTTGTAGAAGCTCATCAGTTCTTCATATGCCTGTCTGAAATAGGCTTTATTGGTAAATTTAGGTATGACCGACAATCCATTCTGTACGGAATTATAAGTAACATAATTGATGAATATCAAATCACGTCCTATAATTTTGAATTTATATTTTATGGTCAGGTCAAGTATATTAAATCCTTTTATATAATTATTCGGATCAGTAATTGTGAAATGTTCGAAGGTTCTTCTATAGATGGACATGATCCGGTTATAAGGTCCGACATTATTCTGGAAATACGTAAACCTTGAACGTGGAAATCCATTTACCCTGTGATACAATGTTACCTGATTATCGAGATGTTCAATTTCCCTGGAAGCCCCTGTACTTAAAATTATTTTCAATTTTTTATTTTTCAGAAAGGAATCAAATAGCTTAAGGTATCCACCCGTCCTATTGTTGGTCAGCATACCAAATTCAGGCAATATCCCTTGATAGGTTGTGATGGTATACGAATCGCCCACCCCATAAGCCGCTTGTAAATTTGGGTGTGATGAATTCATAACTGAACTGTTTACATTGATCACACTTTTATTTATATAATAAAACTGGAGCATTCCTGGTATTTTGAACACGCTTTTATCAAATTCAGCTTGTACATTGACAGCCTTCCCCCATCCAAATTTATAAAGTGGATCTTGATATGCTCCAAGTCCCATTTCAGAAAAAATATTTACTCCTTTAAAATTGAGTCTTAAATCCCCTGTGTAAATTTTTTGCGATAATTGTCCTTGTGCCAGGCTATTCACATAACCAAACTGATTAAAAATATTAATTCCAAATTTATTTTTACCAAATCTTCCGAATGTTTTATCCACCCTGCCGGATACCATATTTCTGGGAGCTTGCGTCTGAAATCCGCTAAACGCCCCGCTATTATCCGCTTTTCCATAAAGTAGTTTGACGCTAAAGCCTCCCGGTAAGCTTGATCCTTCAAGAATAAATCCTTGCGTACCCGTATTGCCCCATCGCGCATCGCGCGAAATGTTCTGAGTGTTGTAGTACCTCTCATACCGACTATAGGCGGATCCCCCTTCTGCTTCAGGCTCCCATGGATATCTTTCAAACATATCATCCCGGTATTCATTTCCCCATAAAGTAAATGGACTGAGTTTATAATAGTTTACACCTCCTCCAGCAATCAGTTTAAATGTTCCGACAGATGTTCTTGTATTCGCTGCAAACTGTAACATCCTATATAAAGTACTGATCTTTCCTGTCGTATTACTTCCAATAAGTTGGTTGTCAAAATAATAATCAATCAATATAGAAGTCTGAGGAGATGGATTGGCTTCCATCTTCAGATACAGCATTGGCTCAGGATAGCCAAGGTTATTTGTGCCCATGGGAATGATAGTACCATCTTTTACATCAACACCATTTAAAGTAAGTGATTTTGGCATCGTACCTGCATAATAGCTAGACATTACCCTGTACTGAAAAAGTGACCTTGCAAAACCAGAAAAGCGAACATTGGTGCTTTTCGCTTTAGAAGATTGTATTGATATTTGAGCGATATTTGTATTTGTTGTTTTATTATTTTCCATTGTCAAATTCTCTAATCTCAACAATGTTTTTTTATCGACAACCGTAGTGTTAAATACAGAAACCGAATCTTTGACAACATCAGGCGTTGGTATTTTTTTTGAAATAGCGAACCTTGCTACCCTGTTATTTTCCAATGTGAATATCTCTGATCGCACCTTTATTTTATTACCGCCAGTCTTATCATTAATTGCACGAGCCGAATCCTGAACAGTCGTAATTGAAGAATCTTTATCTGTAAAAGTATTTGCCCCCTGAACTTGTCGATTCAGAAAGATCGTCAGGAAAATAACCTGTAAAAGAAATGTAACTTCTCTTTTCATTAATTCGGCTTCTTATAAAAATCTATACTAAAAATTATTATATTTTATTTTTTATTCAGCAGACATATTTTAATTGATATAATACATCTGTTTTTTGGGATTCATTTTTACATAATATATTAATTAAAGAAATTCAGTAACATTTTTATTTGTTGTGTTATTTAAACACAAGTTAGATAAAAAAATCAATAATCCAATAAAATATTGTGATAATTTTATTTTAGAATGCCAAAATATCTGAATCCAAATCCTTAGTGATCAGGGTTTCACTTCAATCGTACCAAGAGTCAGCCACCCCTTCTTATCTATATCTTGTTTTGCATTGGCGAATCTCAATTGCTTTGCCTTTTTATTGATTTTTTCAAGAGGATTCACAACTCTCATAACTAAAGTATAGATGCCAGGAGCAAGCGCATGTGATGAAGAGATACTTCTCAAATATTCAATGCTGTCTGGAAGGATTTTATTGATATTCCAGTCAGCAGTGCCTAAAGAAATAACTGTTTTTTTTGCAAGCACTGCCAGTTCTATCTTCCAGTTATAGTAAATAGGCGCTACTCCTTTATTTTGTATTTTCACCTCGGCATTTATTAAAGGATTGCCGGAAACAGTATTGGAAAGTTTTACAGAGGAAACAAAAAATTCGTATCCAAGCATTTTGGTTGCCCGGAGTGCGTTTGTATATTCAGCACTGGTTAATGACATATTTCTAAACAGGGCCTGATTCATAAACCAGGTAGCATGTGTAGTTCTTACACATGTTTCCCAATCCTGACCTACGGTATTAGGCCAACTTTCCCAAAATGCATTAATATCCATTTCAGGATATATCTCACCTCCCATCGGATATGTCTTCCAGTTTTCCGTCAATTTCCCATCTTTCATTTTCAGCCAGAAATGCCAGGTTTCCGGTCCTATCGTTGATTGACAAAAGGAATCATCATGATATCCCAAAGAGTTTTGTATAACTGAATTAGATGTAGCTAAAGGATCACGCAATTGAATTTGAGTATCTGGAAAAGATTTTATAAAGGCAGCTATCAACCTTTCTTTATATGGGGTAGGCATATTCCAGTTATTATGAGGCCAGTTATGCCACTCTCCCCAGAAACCATATAAGCCAAGAGTAATATAACCAATTCTGGGATCGCCGTTATATTTTGCTCCGAGTGCCGTTACAAAATTTTCCAACGCTTTTATAAGTGTGCTATCTTTCCAATTGGGCGCTAAACTTATCTCATTGTTTCCAAAGTCCAGGTAATTGTGAGTTTTCAAACCTCCATCAATAAGAAACTGCGGTATAGCAGATGGCCTTCCCGGATAATCTATATAAAAACGAAAGACAGCCTGGTTGCCTTGACTGCTAACGCGGTTAAGTTCACTTTCAAACAGATCCCATTCAAATTTATTCATTCCTTTCATTACTTCGTTCAATGGAATATAAAAGTATTCCATACTATGAGGAAATGAATTAATAGCTTCATTAAATGCAGGAATTAATCCTTTCAATGGGTTATCTTCTATCTTCGGCACATTGGGATTATATTGCTGTGCAGCCCATTCCTCGGTCTGTCCATAAGACGCTGTAAAACGTAAAACAAGTAAAATAAAGAAGATAAATAGTGCATTCCCTTTCATATATACCTCCTGCTTTGTTTTTTGATTGACAATTGCATTTGTTGTGTTATTAAGACGCAAGTTAGCAAAAAAAACAATAATCCAAATAAATATTCTAAAAATTAAATTTGACAAATAGCGTTTTTTATTATTTGCGCCAATTAACAAAACCATGTAATAATGACTCAAAAAACTAATGAGCGGCATTTATCAAGTATACCCTTATACAGAAGAAATATATTTCAGGTTTTCTCCCAATTGTACTCCATAGGTGAACTTCCTTTTTTCTCCAGGTAACAGCATGATCAATCCGGATTTATTATTAAAAGAATCAGGAATGCATGACATCGGCTCTATAGCAATGGACTTCCTTGATGGATGAGTATAGACCTGCACATAATTATATTTATTTTCCCCGGTTTCTTGCCAGATATTAATTCTAATATCTTTTTTGGGATCAAAGAGTTCAATAGATTGGGTTCCTTCCACGCCAGGAAGCTTAAAACAAGTATCAAAAACAGTTTTACCAAGTAACTTCAAATTAAGATACTCGTTGTTAATATTTATCTTACCTGTAGGAATCTTATTTTTATCAACTTCTATATATTCGGCGGAGGGTATTTTAATCAATAGATCATTAATTATTGTGCCTGTACTAAAATATGGATGCCATCCGTCTCCTATAGGAATGATCTTATTATCTTTATTTTCAACAATCGTTATGCATTTAAATCCATTGTCAGATAGACTAAATTGCAATTCCAATTCATACAAGAAAGGATATCCATTTTCTCTTCCTGAAGAATTATATTTTAAAGTCAATATGCCATTATTAATATCACTTGATGGATCTATTACAAATTTACTTCTATAAACAAGACCATGAATAGCATGCCCTTCTGCAACATGATTCTTTTCTAACCGATAGTTATTTTCAAGAAAAGTATATTCTCCTTTATCTATCC
>DATMOV010000411.1:0-4312 GCA_035568055.1 Cytophagaceae bacterium | reverse complement strand
ATCCAATGACGAAAGAGAAAATACGCTTAACTCTCTGCTGGTAGAAATGGATGGTTTTGCCACCGATTCAGGCGTGATCATACTTGCAGCGACCAACCGCCCTGACGTTCTTGACTCCGCGTTGCTAAGACCAGGCCGTTTCGACAGACAGATAAGCATCGATAAACCAGACATCATTGGCAGAGAAGAAATATTTAAGGTACACATGAAGCCACTCAAGCTGAACCCTGAAGTGGATGCTAAAAAGCTTTCGGCTCAGACCCCGGGTTTCGCAGGCGCTGAAATCGCCAATGTTTGTAACGAAGCAGCACTGATCGCTGCCCGTAAGGATAAAGAACAAGTGGATATGATAGACTTCCAGGATGCAATCGATCGTGTGATCGGCGGACTGGAAAAGAAAAATAAGATTATTTCTCCTGATGAGAAAAAGATCGTTGCATACCATGAAGCCGGACACGCTGTAGCTGGCTGGTATCTGGAACACGCTGATCCATTGGTGAAAGTAAGTATAGTACCCAGAGGTGTAGCCGCATTAGGATATGCCCAGTACCTGCCTAAAGAACAATTTCTTTACACAGTGGAACAACTTACCGATGAAATGTGCATGACCCTTGGAGGCAGAGCAGCCGAAGAAATTATTTTCGGAAAGATCTCTACAGGGGCCCTCAGCGATCTTGAAAGAATTACCAAAATGGCCTACAGCATGGTGACTATGTATGGTATGAATGATAAAATCGGCAATGTATCTTTCTTCGATTCTAAAAGCTCAGAATATAATTTCAACAAACCATATTCTGAAACCACTGCTACCATCATTGACAATGAAGTAAGGAAGATCATTGAAAATGCCTATGCAAGAACCAAAGCGATGCTGGTACAAAAACAAGCTCAGCTTGAAATTGTAGCGCAGGAGTTGCTGAAAAAAGAAATCATCTTCCAGTCAGATCTTGAAACGCTGATCGGCAAGAGGCCTTTCGAAAAACAAACTACCTATCAGGCCTTTACCAACCGCAAGGTAAGCGGCGACGGTGCAGTAGACCTCAATACAAATTATCTGAAGCATCTCGAAGAAGAGCAGAAAGCTAAAACTGAAGAGAAGGAGAAAGAAAAGGAAAAAGAAGGTGATAAACAGAGTACACCTGAGGAGAAGAAAGAATAATCAATTAGAAAATAGATTGATTAAAAATGGCAGCTTATTGAAAGGCTGTCATTTTTGTTTTATTGCCAAACTCTCAATTGTCAACTCAATATTCTCATTGCCAAGTGTCAACTCCAATCACTATCTTTACATTCAGCCAAAATTCAGACGGATGAATCTCGCCAAATCCAGGGAAAAAATATTAAAAAAGGTACGCAAGGCTTTGCTTACACGAAAGCCAACCGTGCCCGAACCTGACTTTAATTCGGAGATCTTCACTAAAGATCCCGAAAAAGATCTGTCTGTCATATTCGCAGAAAATTTTGTAAAAGCTAAAGGAGAATTTATTTATTGCGAAGACCTGACTGATTTTGAAAACTCCATCAGTTCGCTGGTAAAAATCCGAGGACTTGAAAAAATATTTTTATTGGAGCCGGTGCTTGAAGAAATGCTGCTCAAAGCCAGGATACCAGTCTCCAACACCGAAGAAAATTTTCTTGGATCAAATATAGGTATCACCTCCTGCGAAAGCCTGGTCGCGCGTACGGGAAGCCTGATCGTATCTTCTAAAAATCCCGGAGGCAGAAGGATCGGTATCTATCCTCCTGTTCATATTGTTATTGCATATACTTCTCAAATTGTAGAAGATATAAAAGACGGCTTAAGCGCCATCAAAAAAAAATATAATGGTGCCATGCCTTCGATGATAAGCCTGGTAACAGGCCCCAGCCGCACTTCAGACATTGAAAAAACCCTGGTGATGGGAGCTCATGGCCCGAAGGAACTCATACTTTTTCTGATCGATGATACTTCCAACTGATAAGCTGCCCGAAGGAAAAAAAGTATTCTTTGCCTCTGACTTTCATCTGGGCGTGCCGGATTATGAAAGCAGCAAGCAAAGAGAGAAAAAGATCATCCGGTGGCTGGACTCCATTAAAACAGAAGCCCATATCATATTTATGGTGGGCGATATTTTCGATTTCTGGTTTGAATACAAGGAAGCCATACCGAAGGGGTATATCAGGCTGCAAGGGAAATTAGCCGAATTATCTGATGCAGGAATTAAAATTATCTTTTTCACAGGCAATCACGATATGTGGCTCTTCGATTACTTCACCAAAGAGCTGGAAATTCCGGTTTATCGGAAGCCACAAATATTTACCTTCAACGACCAGAAATTTCTGGTGGGACATGGCGACGGCCTGGGACCGGGAGACCATATCTATAAGTTGATTAAAAAAGTATTCGCAAACAGGGCTGCCCAATGGCTGTTTGGATTTATACATCCAAATATCGGCATAGGTTTTGCAAACTATTGCTCCAGGAATAGCAGGATCAGGCAGAATAAGCGGGAGGACAAGTTTTTAGGTGAAGATGAATGGCTGCTGGTATATTGCAGGGACTTGGAAAAAAAGGAGCATCATGATTATTATATATTCGGACACCGACATTTACCGTTAGATATAAAGGTAGGAGATCATAGCAGGTATATAAACCTGGGTGAATGGGTAAATTACTACACTTATGCCGTATTCGATGGCAAGGATGTTCAATTAAAGGAATTTGAAAAAGCATAAATATATCATCGTAATTAGCGCATTAGCCTTTCTGGCTAGCGCTTTTTCCTCTCTGCGGATCAAGGATGATGGCTTAATTTTTATCAAATCGGTACAAACTCCCCCTGTTAGAAATGTATCTATCGACCGCTATAATTTTTTTTATTTTGCGGATGACCGGGGCAATATTTATAAGTATGACCAGGATGCCACCCTGCTGCTGACCTTTTCACCAAGAAAAAATAGCGAGGTTACTTTGTTGGAGGCCTGGAGGAATGTTAACATACTTGTCTTCTACAGAAATTACCAGGAATTTATTTTCTTAAACAGATTTCTCACCGAAACCCCAAACTTCATTTTGGATGAGGAAGAGCAGGACCAGGATAAATCCGTGGGCTTCGCAAGGCTTGCCACATTTACAGGAGACAATAATCTATGGATCATAGATGATGATGACTTCAGTCTTAAAAAATTAGATCTCACCTATAATAAACTTATAATCCATACACCGCTTGAACTTGTATTACCAAAAAAAAATTATGATTTCAATTTCATAAGAGAATATCAGAACCTTTTGTTCATCAACGATAAGAATTCAGGGATCCTGATATTTGATAATCTTGGCAATTATAAAAACAAACTAGAATTTAAAGGATTGAATTATTTTAGCTTCCAGAACAACAATTTATATTTTATAGAAGACGGCCACATACGCTTATATGATATATACACTGGCGATGAAAGCAAAATAAAATTGCCTGAAGGAAAGCAATTCCTCTATGCTTTGTTGGGTGATAAGAAAGCCTATCTTTTTACTGATAGGTCTATTGAAGTTTTTAAGTGCCCCATTTGCACTCAACAATAGCACCCAAGAGGTAATATTTAAATTTCATTATCATTTCTCTTTTTTACTTTAGGTGTTTGAGGAAGAGGGACTGGATATTTTAAAAATATTTTTTTTATATCATTCGGAAGCTGTTCTTCTAAATCCTGTTCATCGGAAATAGAACCAACTGCCCAGCCGCGCCAGATCAATTGATTTATACTTTTATCCACCACATCAATTATTAGTGTTTCCTCATTGTATTCAACTTGTTGCTGATTATAACCTACCACGTATGGTGTGTTGTTATATGCATAGGGCCGATTAGGATTATAAGGTTGCTGATTAAAATTGTTGTTGAATCCATTATTATTAAACCCATTATTGTTGAATCCATTGTTGTTGAATCCGTTGTTGTTAAACCCATTGTTATTATTGGTCTGGTTACTATAAATTGGATTGCTTACGGTATAATGTTCCTTCTTGGCAGTTGAATGATATTCCAAGATAAGGTCAGGATTGTTGATATCAAGAATATATCCTCTTGCTTTCATTTCACTTGTAACATAAAACTTTACATTTTTTTCTATTAATTGATTATCATACCAATAATTGTGAACGGAATCAGATCTATGCAACCAGGCAAAAGTTTTAAATTTTTTAAAATCCGCTGTTCTGTCATAATCAGAATAAATTTGAACAGTTGCACATGAAAAAAGGAAGATCAACAGGACTAAGGATATGTTTTTCATAACGGCAATAAATTAAAATTATTAGGATACAAAATTACTTATA
>DATMOV010000410.1:0-9119 GCA_035568055.1 Cytophagaceae bacterium | reverse complement strand
ATGTCGGAACAGGAGTATCTGAAGCATCAGCTAAGCAGAAATAAACTGAATATTAAATCTTCCTACCACAAAATACTGAATATGGCCAGCGGGAAATCGCTGGTGGAAAATATTCCAAACCTGATGACGAACAAGCTTAATGTGATCGTCTACAATTTTGTTGATATGCTTTCACACGCACGCACAGATATGGCCATGATCCGCGAACTGGCGCCTGACGAGTCGGGCTATAGATCCCTTACCAACTCATGGTTTCAGCATTCACCATTATTGGAGGCTTTGAAAAGAATCTCAGAAAAGAAGGTGAAGCTGATCATTACCACCGATCATGGAACGATCCGGGTGAAGAGGCCATTTAAAATTGTAGGTGATAAAACCACCAATACCAACCTTAGATACAAGCAGGGTAAGAATCTTGGCTTTGAAGATAAAAATGTATTTGTAGCCCGCAAGCCTGAAAGATTTTTCCTGCCAAAAGCAAATTTATCAGCAGCTTACGTTTTTGCCATTGAAGACTATTTCTTTGCATATCCCAATAATTATAACTATTATGTTAATTATTACAAGGATACCTTCCAGCATGGAGGCTTGTCCATGGAGGAGATGATTGTACCATTTATCACACTTTCTTCGAAATGAAAAGAGATATCAAAATCACTTTTTATCTACTGAAAAAGTTCTTCAGAAAACACTTTTTGCTGATGACAGCAATTAAAGTCGCGGTTAAAGTGCTACTCTTCTTTTTCTTTTATAACTGATCCTATGGTGGCTGAAACAATTCATAAAGAAGTTGTTTGTAAGGAACTGAATGACCTTGTCCGGGTCAGCAAGGAGATAATTGAATTTGCAGGAGAAGAAAAAATCTGGCTCTTTGAAGGACAGATGGGTGCAGGAAAAACCACTTTGATCAAAGCATTATGTCAGGAGCTGGCTGTAATAGATCATGTGACAAGTCCGAGTTATTCTCTCATCAACGAATATCTTACTAAAGATCAAAGAACTATTTATCATTTCGATTTTTATAGGATCAAAGATCAGTCAGAGGCGGTTGACATAGGTTGTGAAGAATATTTTTATTCAGAAAACCTCTGCCTCATCGAATGGCCATCGCTTATTCCTGATCTGCTTCCCGACAAATATTTAATGATCAATATAGACATAGCTTCTCCAACTCAAAGAAATATACAACTAAGCAGGTATGAAAATTAAAATAGGAACAGGCCTGTCCGGCCTTGAAAACCTTGCCAAAGAACACGCTTTGTATCCTCAGGAATCCCTGATGAAGGTTAGGGAAAATGAGAATAAACTTTTCATAGGAATACCTAAAGAAGTTGAACACTTTGAGAAAAGAGTTTGCCTGACGCCTGAGGCAGTCGGATTGCTAGTCAACAACGGACACGATATCATTGTGGAAGCAGGAGCAGGTGTTAATGCAAAATTTTCCGATCAGGAATACAGCGAAGCGGGAGCAAGGATCGCTTATACATCGGAAGAAGTTTTTGGAGCGGATATCGTTTTGAAAATTGAGCCGCCAAGTTTGAAAGAGATCAGCTTTATGAAACAAGGCAAGACTTTAATTTCCGCGCTGCAAACCGGTAAGCTTACTGCTGATTTTATTCATGCCATTAATAAAAATAAAACAATAGGACTGGCATTTGAACTGATTGAAGACAAAGTCGGAGGAATGCCGGTAGTTCGTGCGATGAGCGAAATCGCAGGAAGTACAGTGATGCTGATTGCTGCTGAATACCTGAACAGCAATAACGGGAAAGGTGTGATCCTGGGAGGAATTACAGGTGTGCCACCGACAACTGTTGTAATTCTGGGTGCTGGCACAGTGGCTGAATTCGCGGCAAGAACGGCTATAGGACTTGGCGCTGAAGTAAAAGTTTTTGACAATCAGGTTTATAAGCTCAGAAGATTGAAACATGATCTTGGCCAACAGATATATACTTCTACCATCGATACCATCACCTTGAGAAAAGAATTGAAGGAAGCCGATGTGGTGATAGGCTCCTTGCGCTCTGACGAAGGTAGCCCTTGTGTGGTAACAGAGGATATGGTGGCTGAGATGAAACCTAACTCTGTGATCATCGATGTGAGCATTGACCAGGGAGGATGTTTTGAAACCTCCAGAATTACTGATCACCAAAATCCGGTTTTCAAAAAATTTGATGTGATACATTATTGTGTACCCAATATAGCCTCCCGTGTAGCGCGCACGGCCAGCACCGCGCTCAGTAATATCTTTACACCTATTTTACTTCAGACTGCCAACAGAGGTGGAATAGAAGATATGATCTATTCTAAAGAATGGTTTATGAAAGGTGTATATGCCTACAAAGGAAATCTGACCAACCCATACATAGCTAAGAAATTTAATCTGAAATATAAGGATCTGAATTTGATCTTGGCGGCTAGGTTTTAAGAACTTTGCTATAATTGGAGAGAAATCCTTCGGATGAAAATAATTGATGATGAAACAGGTAAATTTTATCTTGAAGAAGGGATAGTTCATTGTATTTATAAAAGAAATATCATTATAGATCTTGTTACAATCAAAAAAGCGGTAGCTAATAGGATTGAAGTTTCAGAAGGTAAGTCAAGGCCGGTTTTTATTTCCGGCATTGGAGTAAAATACTGGACTCTTGAAGCAAAGAAATACGGATTTATTAATGAAGAAGCAAAATTATATATTTCAAGTTGTGGCATAATACTGAGTTCCACTGCCCTGAGGATAAGTGTTAACTGGGGCATGAATTTTTTTCCAACTGCCTTTCCTATTAGGATATTTCCAGATAAAGAAAAGGCAATTGCGTGGCTTAAGAAACAAAAGTAAAAAGGTGCAGCCAATATTGGCCAACATTGTTGTCTTTTTTCTAGGATAATAGGACTGATTTTTTCAACCGCAAGGGGAATGCTTAATAAAGAATCTCTCACCTTATCAATAGAGAAATACAATGAAGTCAATCAATGGTTTCAGTAACCTATAACTTAAAACGCATCACGTATTACTTAAAACTTATTTCTCAATTCCCCACGTAATTACGCTCTTGTTAATATCGTAATTGAGTTCGGCTTTATATCCTGGCATAGTCCAGTTGCAGCTGCGGCCGTAATGATTTTCTTCTTCCACTTCCGCTTCATGGCATTCACCCAATTTAGAAGAGTAAAAATTCTGTAAGCCTTTGTAAAATTTATCCGCCTGGTTATAATCAAGCTCGTTCAGCATAAAAGAGCATTTGATCAGGCTGTCATTTTTAAAGTGAAATTCCGCATCGATGGTTTTATTCAGCATCACTATGCGGGCGGTGGTTCCGGTTAGTCCTTTGTTGTCTTCACTCTTTAAACTTTGCAGTTCCGGAAGATTTTTTTGCAGTTCTTTATAGGTGAGTCCGAGTTCAGGCATGATCTTCTTTTCTTCGGCTACAGTAATTCCGAGCTTGATCTGTACTTCTTCAGGCTTAATGTTTTTATTGGATTTTTTGAGGCCAGTGGTGTCTTTTGGGCTAATTGTTACCGTGTCCTTAGGAAGACCTTCTTTCTTATTTTCAGTATTCCAGCATGCGCTCAGTCCAAACAACAATAAAAAGGCAGGCAAGTACTTTATATGCTTCATGAAATTTTGTTTAATCTTCTAAAATACTAAATAGATTATACAGGATCAACATCTGCCTGTATATATGAATTCTTATAATCTTTATCTGAGAGGAATGTTTGAATTGTCTGCCCTACAGAAAACTTCACGGCCTTCAGACTAATATCTTTTTCGATTTTGATGAATATATCCATTAGGTAATAATTTCTAAGGCGGTCTATAAGCGGAGCTTCCGGCCCAAGTATTCTTCTGCCGCCCAGCCTTTCTTTTAATAATTCAGATAAACCCTGCGCACCCTGATGAACCTTCTTTCTATCAATATCTTTAAAAGTAAGTTTAATAATTCTGCAGAAAGGAGGATATAGAAAATTTTCCCTTTCAGCGATTTCATCTTTGTATAAGCCTTCATAATCATTACTGATTACTTTCTTTAATAAAGCTTGTTCAGTGTCAGCAGTTTGGATAATCACCCTGCCTTTTTTAGCTTTTCTTCCTGCGCGCCCGCTTACCTGCGTCATCATCTGAAAAGCACGCTCATGCGATCTGAAGTCAGGAAAGTGGATCATCCTGTCAGCATCAAAAATTCCAACCAGGCTC
This sequence comes from Cytophagaceae bacterium, assembly GCA_035568055.1. Lineage (GTDB taxonomy): Bacteria > Bacteroidota > Bacteroidia > Cytophagales > Cytophagaceae > DATMOV01. The sequence goes on along the minus strand of DATMOV010000410.1, from coordinate 4,924 downwards.
ACTTTGTCAAAGTCTAGCCCCTTACTTACCATTTGTGTGCCGACCAGTATATTTGTTTTGCCTTTTTCAAAATCGCCGATAATGTTTTCATAGCTGTTTTTTTTACGGGTTGTATCAAGGTCCATTCTCTGTACGTTTGCTTCCGGAATAAAGAGCTTGATGTCTTCCTCAATTTTTTCCGTTCCAAAGCCAACAGATTTAATTCTTCCGGATCCGCAGGCAGGGCAATTAATTGGCGGCGCTTGTGTATGTCCGCAATAGTGACAGCGCAGGTCCTGGCTATACATATGCAGGGTTAGGCTGACATCGCAGTTCTGGCATTTGGGAATATATGCGCAATCTTCGCAGGAAATATATGGTGAGTAGCCGCGGCGGTTCTGAAAAAGTATCGCCTGTTCTTTTCTTTCCAGCGCGGATTTTATTTCGTTTACCAGCAAACCCGAAAAATCGTTACGCATGGTTTTATTCCTTCTTTCTTTTCTGGTATCTGCCAGAATAATTTCTGGAAGTTCAGCGTCGCCAAATCGTTTACTGAGTTTTACCAGGCCCCATCTTTCTGTGATTGCATTGTAATAACTTTCAATGGAAGGAGTGGCGGATCCTAAAACGGTTTTGGCATTGTGTAGCTTGGCGAGCATGAGTGAGGTGTCGCGCGCATGATAGCGGGGAGCCGGGTCGTACTGTTTGTACGAAGTCTCATGCTCCTCGTCAATGATGATCAGGCCCAGGTTGTCAAAAGGCAGGAATATGGATGAGCGTACACCAACAATAAAAGAAAGCTTTCCGCTGATGAGCCCTTTCCATATATCCACCCTTTCATTGTCTGAAAATTTGGAATGGTAAACGCCCATCTTGTTCCCGAAAACTTTTCTTAGCCGCTGTACGATCTGTGTGGTAAGGGCGATTTCCGGCAGAAGATATAATACCTGGGATCCGCCATCCAAAGCATTTTTGATCAGCTCAATAAAAACTTCTGTCTTGCCGCTGCCTGTGATGCCATGAAGCAGAACTGTTTCTTTGCTTTTAAAGGAATCAAGTATTTCTGTCTTTGCTTTTTCCTGGGCATCTGTAAGCTTGATGTCTTTAAACTTTGTTTCTTCTCCTTCTCCGAAGCGGGGAACGATCAGCTCGAATTCTTCAAATACATTTTTTTTAAAAAGAGTATTGTAAGCAGAAGCGGATTCTAACAAGTTGATGAAGCTGATTCTTTCAAGTCCTGCTTTATTAAGTGCCGGATTGTTAAATACCGGAACCTGCTGCAAATATCTTAACAGCACTTCTGTCTGCTTTGGCTTTTTTTCCAGCTCTTTAAAAAGTGCTTCCAGCTTCACTTTGTTATTATACTCCTGGCTTAGTTTCAGTTTTTTTATTTTCTTAGGAACATATTTTTCTCTGATCTCTTCATACAGAATTATTCTTTCTTTGGCCAGCAGGGATTTTATAATTGGGTTAATGGATTTCAACCCTAGTATATGCGCCGCTTCATTGTAGCTCAATGATTCTTTGACCAGCAATGTTTGAATGATCATTTCTTCCTGTCCGGTAAATGCCATCAGATTATTATTATAATCAGGGTTGAGCTGTATCCTTGATTCGCTGTTTAATTTTAGGCCGGATGGCAGCGCTGCATTAATTACCTCACCCAGGTTACACATATAATATTGGGACATCCATTCATAGAGCTTTAGCTGCTGGCTGTTCATCAAAGGCTCTTCGTCCAGCAGGTCTAAAATATATTTTGCTTCATAAAGGGCAGGCGGCTGCTGATGAATGGCGGCGATGATGGAAGTGAGAACTTTTTTCTTTCCGAATTGAACAATAGCTCGGGCACCTACACTTACTTTGTCATTCAGGTCATGAGGTACCCTGTAAGTATATAATTTGGGCAGGGGAAGAGGAAGGATCACATCTGCGAATAATGTGGTTATTCCTTCGGGTGTATGGGTGTTAAACTCAAGCTTTGATTCCATCTCTCAATTATTCTTTTTCTCCGATCAGAATGGATGTAAAAATGATTTGCAGATAAATATAAGCATTTCACGGCTTATCTGCTGATAGGAAACCACAAAGTGCGCAAAGTTATTGCACAAAGAACACCGGGAAATAAGTCAAATCAAGGCTTTGTGAACCTTACATTTTTCTTCGTGTTCTTTGTGGTTAAATAATGCCTGAGATTATTCCAGTAATTCCATAGCCGCTTCCACATTATCCACTGGAAATTTGCATGTTCTGTTATAGCAGACATAGATCATGGTTTTTCCATTCGTCGCTTTTCTATCCTGCAGCGTGGGAAGTGTGCTTTCTGTCGCTGTGCCTGAAAGAATTTTATTTGGATAATAAATTTTGTCTATGCTGTTTCTGAATTTCAGAAAGTCTTTGCCGGCAATAGCGATCTCGGCTGTAGGCTGCGCCTGGTAAGAAAATAAACAGGCCCAGTTGGAGAGATAGCCGGGTTCCTCAGATATCAGGTGCTTTACTTTTGAAAGCATCTTCAGAGAAACCTCCGTGTAAAGCTCATTTTCTAATAGCGTACCCAAACGATATAAATTAATTGCCATAGCAGAGTTAGAGCCGGGAATCACATTGTCAAACATTTCTTTTTTTCTGGCGATCAGTTTCTCGGAATTATTATCCGTGAAGAAGAACATTTCTTCTTCACCGTCATAGAAATTCTTCATCGCGTAATCGCAGAGTTTTTCCGCTTCACGCAACCATTGCTCATTGAATCCTGCTTCATAGAGCGCGATGTAACCGTCTATCACAAATGCATAGTCTTCCAGGTAGCCATCAATAGTGGCTTTTCCTTTTTTATAGCTGTGATAAAGTTTGTTCTCATCTCTCATTTTTTCTTTTAGAAAAATCGCATTCTCCTCTGCCAGCTTTAAAAAAATTTCATTGTCAAAAGTTCTGTAGGCATCCACGAGGCCTTTCAGCATAAGTCCGTTCCAGGAAGCAAGTGTCTTGTCGTCAAGACCTGGCCAGATTCTTTCATCTCTTCTTTTCTTTAGGGTCTTTTTCCAGCGCTGTACTTTTTCTGTCAACACTTCCTTGCTCAGTTTAAATTTATTGGCAAAAGCCTCATCGGATAGATTTTTGAAAAGTATGTTCTCACCTTCTTCCCAGTTTCCATGTTCTTCTACATGATAATATTCACTAAAGAGCGCGGCGTCGTCTTTTAAAAGTTCGTTAATTTCTTTTTGTGTCCAAACATAAAATTTTCCTTCCACGCCTTCGCTGTCAGCGTCCTGTGCGGAGTAGAAGCCGCCTTCAGGATTCACCATTTCATTTTTCAGCCATTCAATGGTTTCATATACCACCTCTTTATACATTGAATTTTTTGTCAGCGTATAAGCTTCCGAATAAAGACTCAGCAGTTGTCCGTTGTCGTAAAGCATTTTTTCAAAATGGGGAGCGAACCATTCTGCATCTGTCGAATACCTGGCAAAGCCGCCGCCAATCTGATCATAGATGCCTCCATAAGCCATTCTATCCAGCGTGAGCTTAATGTGTTTTAGCGCAGCTTCATTTTTTGAGATCTGATAATATCTTAGCAAAAACATATAGGTCGATGGCATGGGAAATTTTGGAGCCTTGTTCGGCCCGCCGGCTCTTTTATCAAACTTCGCTTCCAGCTTTTGAAAAATTGGCTCCAGTTCTTCTTTGCTGAAAGTTGAAATATTTTTTTTCAAACCATATTTATGGCTGTCGGTATTGTTGAGTGATTTTGTAAATTCTTCCGCTGAGTGTTCCAGGTCTGCCCTGTTGTTTTGAAATGCCTGGCTGATCTGCTCTAATAAATTTGTCCAATGAGGAGCGGGAAAATAAGTGCCTCCGTAAAATGGTTTTGCATCCGGTGTCAGGAATACATTCAGCGGCCATCCTCCTCCCAGGCTCATAGATTGCAGTGCTTCCATATATATCTGGTCGATATCCGGGCGCTCTTCTCTGTCAACTTTAATGTTGACAAAATACTCATTCATCACTTTTGCCACTTCATCATTTTCAAAACATTCCTTCTCCATGACATGGCACCAATGGCAGGCGGAGTAACCAATGCTCACAATAATGGGCTTATCCTCTCTCTTTGCTTTGGTTAAAGCTTCTGCGCTCCAGGGATACCATTCAACAGGGTTATAAGCATGCTGTAATAAGTATGGACTGGTCTCATGGAGAAGATTGTTCGGCGTTGAGTTATCTGAATTATGTTTGTTTGATTGATGAATCATGGATATATAATGTGTTAAGCATAAATTATTTCAATTGGAGTTCCAGCATATTTAATTCTATTCTCAGGTCTGCCCGTGATGACAAACTTTTAACTTTCCTGATTGTTTCTTTTATGAAGGCCTGATGGCTTTCGGATTCAGGATGAAAAGGTTTATGCTGCAGCCCCTTCAGTATACCTGACCATTCCCTGATAAATTCTTTCGATTGAGTTTCCATGTAGGTATCGATGAATTTCTCCCAGATATAATTTTCTGCGACTGCTGTTGGATGAATCATATCTTCTTTATAAAAACGATAATCGCGCAGATCATCCATCATGATTTCGTATGCGGGGAAATAAGAAATATTTTCATTTGCCGCAGCGAGGCTGTGGCAGGCTAAACGTAACACTGACTTGCTTACGCTATTCAGCTGGATTGAATCTTTAGTATGCCTGACCGGACTTACAGTAAGAATTATTTTTAATCCGGGATTGGCGGTAATAATTTTTTTGTAAAATATATCAAATGATTTTGTGATCTGTTCCGCCTTTAATAATTCTTTGGTAAATAATGAAGAAGGCATCTTATGGCAATTGGAGACGAGCTCATGATTTGACTTAAGCCTGTAAACATAAGCGGTGCCGAAAGTAATCGTGAGAATTTTGGCGTTCAGAAGAAACTTATGGGTCAGTATTTTTTGCTCATTGATTTTTTTA
>DATMOV010000409.1:0-4129 GCA_035568055.1 Cytophagaceae bacterium | reverse complement strand
TAGTTCCCAATCTACCAGCTTATGAAAAATATTAAAATCCTTTTTACAGTTTTCGGAATCGTTTTCTGCACATTACAGGCATTCGCCCAAGCTCCTTTTTCACTCCCGCCTAAATGGTTTTTTGGACATAGGGCTGGCATGAATTTTACAGGCGGCGCTCCTGCTGCACTGGCAGGTAACGTATGGGATGCAGTATCTTACAATAACCAGGAGGGTTCCACTACCGAGTGCCTTCCTAATGGCAATGTGCTTTATTATAGTAACTCTTGCAGACTTGCCAATGGTGCCAATGTAAATTTCGGCCCAACATTAGTCAATGGAGGTGGTAACTCTTCTACACAGGGCTGTGTTGGAATTCCTAATCCTGCTAATCCCTCTACTCAGTTTTATTTTATAACAACTGAAGTTGATGCAAGTGGCGGTAGTGACTGTTCTCCACAACCCAACCCAGGTGTTTGGGTATATAATATGAGCAATGCTCCTGTACTTGGAACGGTAACACAACTTACTACTGCTGTAGGAGTCGGAGAATTCATTGCGGCCTGTTCAGACAATACTGATGGATATAACATTATATCACATGCAATTGATGGCAGTGGAAACACAACATTTTATGTATGGAATATTTCAAATACAGGAACGATTAATGCTACTCCCAATACTTTCGCAGGTTCAATTAATGGAGTTAACTGGAAATACCAAGGTGGCATTAAAGTCAATAAGTGTAATACGAAAATAGCATTTCTTACCAATAATGGTTTTGAAGTACGAAACTGGGCACCTGCTACTGGTACGATAGGATCAGTGATCAGATCAGGCACTGGTCTTGGTATGGGTTTATCTTACGGTGTTGAATTTTCTCCAGATGGAAATATCTTATATATGACGGATTATAATGGGAGTTTGTACCATTACGACATCGTCAACGGTATCGGACCCACGGTGATCAGTGCTTCCAACGCAGGTTCAGGAAGCAGCCAGGGGCCAGGCTATGGCAATGTTGCTTTAGGGCCGGATGATAAAATATATCTTTCTAATAGATACTCAGCTGCAGATGCGCCTGTCGGAGGAAAATGGCTTGCTGTGATCAGCAATCCTAATTCGACCACAGCAACTCAGGCAGGCGTGGGATTTGCCCAAACCGGAGCAGGTGCTTTCGCCCTTGCCGCTCCTTCCACAAATTATCCATCTACGCAAGCCGGTTTAATCACACTTGGCTGGCATAATCCATTCCTGACTATTACAGAAGGTACTGCACCGTGCGAAAATTTCACTTACACATACAAACAATATTATGGTACTTCGATTCCTGTTCTGGCTGGTTCAGAAGAGTGGGATTTCGGAGACGCTGGCGGCTGGCGGTCTATAGGAGTCAGCAATCCTTCACATGCTTATGCAACTAATGGAAGTTATACAGTAAAGCTGCGCGTAAAAGATCAGCTATGTCAAAATTTTTATACGACCCAGAAAAATATTACTGTCAGTTGTACGCTTCCGGTAGAATTAATTAAATTCAATGCGGAAAAATCCGGATCGGGAGTGCTTCTCACATGGGCCACTGCAACAGAAATCAACAATAATTATTTTGAAGTACAACGTTCAGCAGATGGAATTAACTTTACCTCTATCGGCACTGTCAAAGGCAATGGTACAAGTTCCTCCACCATTTATTATAGATTCAATGATCCTTTTCCCTTGCCGGACGCCAATTATTATCGTTTAGTGCAGCAAAATAAGGACGGGACAAAAGAAAACAGTGGGGTTGTTGCTGTTAGTATAGAAGGTATTCAGATTTCCGTTTTCCCAAATCCTTCTACCGACAATTTCAATATAAAGATTTCCGGCGCGAACAATGCATCCGTTATCATCACAGATATATTGGGAAGAAAAATATATAAAAATGTAATATCAGAAGGCCTGATGGAATTTTCTTTTGGCAAAGATCTGCCTGAAGGTTCATATGTGATTGAAGTTATTACAGACAATCAGGTTCAAATAAAGCAAGTGATCAAACAATAATTAAGAATGTGTTTAACAAGGAGGCCATGCTAAAAAATCAGCGTGGCCTTTTTTGTTTTAAAATAAAATTCTTCCCCGCTTAAAATATTTTTACCGGAATTTATCCTGCAGCAAATATTTTACAAAAAAATGCAATGAATCGGGCAAAGAATACGTTTAAGAATAAAAATAAATAACATAAAATCTTACTAAAATGGATCTTGAACAAGTCTCAACCAGGCTCAATAATAAATTCATAGTTGCAATCCTCGCTCAAGGCACTGAGTCATATAATAAATTCGGACCAAAATTTATTGGCAGGCTCGTAGGAAGAAAATCAAAACGCAAACAAGGATTGGTTACTTCTGTCTTGTCGCTCACCATTCTGGCACATAATTATATCGCACATCATATACCGACTGAGCATATCCAATCTATTTCGGAAGTATTGCTTTAATCTGATAAAACAATATCAGGCGGACAAGGCAATACTACTTCTTTTCCAACACCAATGTAATTTTATTAAAATCCGCGGCAGCGTTGATCACCTTTCTATAGTTTTCATACTGATCAAGAGGAAAGACCAGTTTCTTATAATATTCGTCTATCACCACAGTGATGGTATTGCCGGCACGGGTGTATTTAGAAGTAAAGTTAATTACCCGCTCACCTTTCTCTTCAGTATATACATCCATATTCAATGCATCCAGGTTAACGATCTTATAACCTTCGGGAATATCAAAGGTAATGACACGATGATATAGGCGGTTATAATTGCTTTCAACTCCCTGCTTACGCTCCTCTTTTTGGTACATCTCCATCTGCGGCCCAATCAAATCACCAATTTTGAACAGATATTTCCCTCCCGCATTTTCCATGATAGTCTCACCGGAAAAAGAAGATTTCGCGATCAGTGGTTTAACACCAAAATAATCTTTCCCCGCATTCTCAACTAAAATATCCTTAATCTCCATGCCTGGAATAAAACCTTCCATAATTGATTCAGTAAGTTTCTTTTTATCTTCTTCGGTTACATAGGAATAATAAGGTTGAAAATATTGAGCATAATATCCAAACATCTGACGGCTGATATCCACTTTGGGAGATAATATATTAGACTTAAAATCAACTCTCACATCAAGGTTATCGAAGGTTTTATCATATGGAACAGGCTCAATAAATTTTATTTTACCGATGCCTGTAGTATAGCTGCCAAGATTTACTTTTTTTATAAATAAGCCATAGTTATTTGTAAGGAAACAAGGAATAAATCCAAGGCATGAAATCAGATCAGAGGGTGCCATGTATGCATTGACAGATGGTATAAAGAAAATATATTCCTGAAGAAAAATATACGCTTCAAATTCGGGGTCAAATCTCAGCTCGTTTCTTTCACAGGTCAGCACGACCTGAAACTCTATATTAATCTGATTGAGAACTGCTCCGAATAATCTTACCATCCCCGTTTTATTGGTAATTTTCTTGTCGAGGATTATAGAAAGGTCCTCCAGAGAAGGGTTATCATTCTCCAGGATTGCAAAATTTGATTTGATGTATTGTTCCACAATCCTGATCTTATCTTCTTCATCACGGGCATATTTAATGTTGATCAGCTGAATAAGCTTATTTATTTTTTTAGCAATCGGTTTTTCAGGCGCTTCTAAGATACTTTTATATATACCTTCTGATACTGAACCGTACGATATAATATCCTTGGCATTGGTTGCGCTGTTACTGTTGAGTTTATAAATTAACTGCTGAAGGTTGGCTTTATAACAGGAAGTCCCTTCTTCAAGCAAAGCGTCTACCCGGTCAATTTTTAGTGACAAAATATTCTTATCCTTTCGTGCCGTATCCGCTTTCATGTCAGCAAGGCCATTATACGATTTGATCCGGAAATGCAGATTTACCGGGAAAATGATCTGGAAATCAAAATTTGTTTTAGGTATATCCGACTGAATATGCTCAATACTTCCTGTATAGCGGGTTGCTGTTTTCATCAGATAGAAATATTCTATCTCGCTGCCGGTCTCAATCCCCTCTAGTGCGAAAAATCTGAAATTTACTTTGGACTTCTCATCCACCCCTTCCTTAATGTCTTTATCGGAAAGCTCCCTTATTTTTCCTAACG
>DATMOV010000408.1:0-6283 GCA_035568055.1 Cytophagaceae bacterium | reverse complement strand
AGGCGAATATCTTAAGAGTAAATCCAGTTTGTAGCGGACGAAAACAGAATAGGCGTAAGTATATTTTTAAAAACAAAAGTCGGCGGCATGTCAGTCTGAGCACATTCGCTTTGCTCAGTATAAACTCCGTCGAAGACTTGCGTCTTAAGCCTGTTCCAATAATGTTTCGATTTCGCTCAGGGTGAGATGGGGTTTAAGGATTTCAAGTTATTGAATACACCTCTTTTCTTATTATCGTTATCAGAGATATTATGATTATCTTCATTAGTTTGTTTATTTTTACCCTATAAAAAATTTCATTTATTGTCAGTAACAGTAACTAATCTCATTAAAACCTACGGCACCCAGAATGCCGTTGATGATATAAGCTTCGAAGCAGGCAAAGGACAGATCGTTGGCTTTCTCGGACCGAATGGTGCAGGTAAGTCTACGACCATGAAAATTTCTACCTGCTATATTCCACCAACCAGCGGTACCGTAAGAGTTTGCGGATACGATGTGGTGGAATCTCCTATAGAGGTGAGAAAAAATATCGGATATCTTCCTGAGCACAATCCTTTGTACCTGGATATGTACGTGCATGAATACCTTCTTTTCATTGCATCCCTTCATCAGCTTAAAAATAAAAGCAGCAGGGTAAAAGAAATGGTGAACATGTGCGGATTGAATGTCGAACAGAATAAAAAGATCGGAGCTTTGTCAAAGGGTTATAGGCAAAGGGTAGGGCTTGCGCAAGCGTTGATTCACGATCCGCAGGTTTTGATATTGGATGAGCCGACAACAGGACTTGATCCCAATCAGATCCTTGAAATAAGAAACCTGATCAGGAATGTCGGTAAAGAAAAAACAGTGATCTTCTCTACGCACATCATGCAGGAGGTGCAGGCGCTATGTGAGCGGGTGATCATCATCAATAAAGGAAAGATCGTTGCCAATGGTTCAGTGGATGAACTTAAGAATCTGACGGTATCTTCCAAAATCATTATCGCCGAATTTGATAAGGATATTGATACGACAATTATCTCAGCGATCGAAGGAGTTACCGAGGTGAAAAATATTGGCACCGGAAAATATGAGATTCGGAGTAAGGAAGACAGAGATGTTAGAGGGGAGATCTTCAAAGCTGCCTCCGAAAAAAATCTTAACCTCATAGGATTAAAAGTGGAAGAGAGCTCGTTAGAAAGTATTTTCCAGCAGCTTACAAAAAAGAAGGAGGGTCAGTAATATGTTAAGCATTTATCTAAAAGAAATTAACAGCTTCCTTAACTCGCTTATCGCGTATGGGGTGATCATCATTTTCCTTACGGGTGTCGGACTTTTTATATGGGTGTTTCCTGAGTATAGTATATTAAATTATGGTTTCGCGGATCTGGAAACTTTGTTCTCCATGTCTCCATATCTTTTCATGTTCCTGATACCCGCCATTACGATGCGCACATTCGCCGAAGAAAAAAAGGACGGGACCATTGAGTTGCTGTTCACCAAGCCGCTTACCGATTGGCAGATCATCCTCGGAAAATATTTTTCAGGCCTGACTTTAGTGCTACTGGCATTGGTGCCAACACTCATTTATTATTATTCAGTCTACAGGCTTGGTGATCCGGTTGGGAATATTGATTCCGCTTCCGTATTTGGTTCTTATATAGGATTGGTCTTGCTGGGCGCGGTATTTACTTCTATCGGGATCTTCGCTTCAGCGGTCACCATGAACCAGATCGTTTCATTTATACTCGCAGGAGCGTTATGTTTCCTGGTATTTTCAGGCTTCGGTTATATTTCTACTTTGCAGATATCAGGAAATATTTCAGCGCTTACTGATCAGTTAGGCATTCAATATCATTATGCCGCATTGAGCAAAGGGCTGGTAGATTCAAGGGATGTACTCTATTATCTGAGCGTATGCTTCACAATGCTTTTATTAACTAAACTGGCTTTGGGCAGCAGAAAGTGGTAATGAAAAAGAGAGGCATACATATCACCGAATTTTTTCTTACCGTGGGTATTATCATATTGATGAATATTATTTTTTCACAATATTTTTTCAGGGTTGATCTTACAGAAGATAAACGATATACCATCTCACAAGCCAGCAAAGATGTTTTGCATGACCTGGACGATGTCGTGTACATCAGGGTATTTCTTGCCGGGGATCTTCCAGGTGGTTTTAAAAGACTGGAGAAGTCGGTGAAAGAAATGCTGGATGAGTTTCGCATCTATGGCGGCGACAAGATCCAGTATGAATTCATTGACCTGATGGCTGAGACGGATCCGCAGATGCGCAGCAGGATGATCAATCAGGTAACCATGCGTGGTGTGCAGCCAACCAATGTGTATGAAAAAGGTAAAGAAGGGAATATCGAAAAGCTGATCTTTCCGGGCGCACTTATTTCCTATAAAAAGAAAGAAGTGCCGGTATTGCTTCTGAAAGGCAATAAAGCTGCTGGTTCGGCAGAGATTCTGAATCAATCAGTCGAAGGCCTGGAGTTTGAGCTGACCAGCGCCATCAAACAATTGGTGATGAAGAAAAGGAAATCAATCGCGTTTGTGGAAGGACATGGTGAATATCCGGGAAAAAATCTGGAAGATATCGCGCAGGGTATTTCAAAATATTACGATGTATATACTGTCAATCTTTCCAAAGTAAAAAATCTTGACATATATGATGGCTTGATCATTGCTCGTCCCCAAACAGAATTTTCTGAACAGGAGAAATTTATAATAGATCAGTTTATTATGAACGGGAGCAAAGTTCTTTTCTATCTCGATGCGCTGAAAATTGATCTTGACAGTCTGGCAAAAGGCCCGACAGTGGCGGTATCATACAATTACAACCTGGATGATCTTCTTTTTAAATATGGAGTAAGAGTAAACCAAACGCTTGTCCAGGATTTAAATTCAGGCTATATCCCAATGAATGTAGGGACTGTAGGAGATAAGCCGGAAATTAAAATGGTAAGCTGGAGATATTTTCCACTGCTCAATACTTTTTCAAATCACCCCATTGTAAAAAATATGGATGCCGTTTATTCTAAATTTGTTGCAAACATAGATACCGTCAAGGCTACCGGGATAAAGAAAACACCATTAGTGCTGACATCCAAATATAGCAGGGTTTACACAGCTCCTGTGATGGTTGACCTGGAGCAAGCCAGAAAGAAAGCGGATCCTGCAGATTACAAGCAGGGAAATATCCCCGTCTATTATTTATTGGAGGGATCTTTCACCTCTTTATACAAGAACCGCCCGTTGCCTGTACAAAATTCAAAGTTTATGGAGCAGGGAAAAGCTACAAAACTTATTGTCTGTTCAGACGCTGATATTATTAAAAATGAAACAGATCAGAATGGAAGGACACTTCCGCTGGGCTATGACAGAGCCACACAGCAGACCTTCGGTAATAAAGACTTGGTGATGAATTCTCTTAATTATTTGCTGGATGAAGATGGTGTCATTGATATTCGCGCCAAAGAAGTTGCATTAAGGCCTTTGGATAAAATCAAACTGCGCGATGACAGCACAGACTGGCAGATCATCAATCTTGTGCTGCCGGTATTACTGGTCGTGGTGTTTGGAATAGCCAGGCATTATATCAGGAAAAGAAAATACGAAAGCTTTAAATAATGGATCAATACAGAAGGATAAAAATACTTTCAGTCATCTTTGTGCTATCAGCCATAGGAGCTTTCTCCGCATTGAGAAGAGGCAGCACTACCGGCACTGTTAATAAAGAAGTTTCTGTAGGTATAAAAGATACATCTGCTGTCTATAAAATTACTTTTGAATATCAGGGTAAAGAGCAGACGCTTCAGCGAACGAATAATATATGGAAGATCAATGGGAAATATGAGGCACGTCAGAGATGGGTTCAGACCATACTCGCTGGCTTTAACAGACTTGAAGTGAAAAGGCCGGTGTCAGATGAATTTAAAAATGAGGTTTTTACACAAATGAAACAGCGTGGGGTAAAACTGAATCTGTTTTATGGTGATGTTGTCACCAGGTATATCATGATGCCCAATGATAATGATTCAAACAGTACCTACCTCCTGCGGAATGAAGACAAGATCCCTTATATAGCTTATGTTCCCGGTATTATTGGAGATATATCCGAACCATTCAGACTAAGCGAGCAGGAGTGGAGAACCAGGAAAATATTTTCTGCCAGCCAGATGGGACTTAAAGAGATCAAAGTTGAGCATCCTTCCGACCCATCATCCAATGTTCAAATAACATTTGGCGAAGGCGGATTTAAAATCAATAACCTGACTTCTATCGACACCGCTAAATTCGCACACTTCCTGGAAGATCTTCAATATGCGCCATTGCTGAGCTATATCAGTAATAAAGATTCTGTCATCGGCATAATCTCTAAAAGCAAGCCATTGGCAATTATCATAGTTTCAGATATCAGCGAAGAGCGAAGCAGCATTATCGAAGTTTATAAAAACCCTGCTGATAAGAAGATATATCTGGGATTGCTCGGCAAGGATAAGGAGCCTGTTTTGCTGCGTTCAGATATCTTTGACAGGCTTATCGTGAAAGGTGATTTTTTCAAACGTAAGTGATTGAATGACAGATAACACATAGTTGTCCACATTGCTGCATGTACCTTCTTAATTATTAACCTGTTAAATATATTGCTTTAATAAGAATATGTGAATTACTTTCCTTCAGAGCATCCTTTGAAAAGGGCTGATTTTTTCATTTCTTTGCACTTCATAGTATTGTCATTTCACAATATATTTATATAAGATGAAATTCGTAGTCTCTTCAACCGCTCTGTTAAAACAACTAACTGCCCTTAACGGGGTGATCACTACAAATCCGGTAGTGCCGATTCTTGAAAACTTCCTTTTTGAGGTCAGCCCAGGAAAATTAACTGTTTATGCTTCAGATCTTCAGACTTCGATGATCACAGAGATAAACATTGAGTCTAAACAAAAAGGCAGTATAGCGGTTCCAGCGAGAATCTTACTTGACACGCTTAAAAATCTCCCGGAGCAACCTGTAACATTCACGATTGATGAAGATACCTATAGCATCAAGATCAGCTCCGATAACGGTGAATATAAATTATCAGGCGAAAATTCTACGGATTTTCCAAAAGTGCCTGCCGTAAAGAATGGTTATTCGATCAATATGCCCGCTCATGTATTGAGCCGCGCCATTGCCAGTACGATTTTTGCTGCCAGTACGGATGAGCTTAAGCCGGCCATGACAGGGGTATATGTTTCCATCAGCGATACCAATACGACTTTTGTAGCTACAGACGGACATAGACTTATCAGATATAGAAGAGTAGACATTGCTTCAGATACAAGCAATACACTGATTATTCCCCGTAAAGCGCTGACTCTTTTGAAGAGCTCTTTACCTACTGATGAAACTGTTGTTCAACTGGAATTTAATGCTTCCAACGCGTTCTTTAGCTTTGGCAATGTTAAAATGATCTGCCGGTTGATTGATGAGCGCTTTCCCGATTATGAAAATGCCATCCCTGCTAATAACCCTAATAAGCTTACAATAGACAGGCTTGACCTATTGAATTCCTTAAAGCGTATTTCTATTTACGCCAATAAAACGACCCACCAGGTAAGACTGAAAATTGCCGGAAGTGAGCTTCAGATTTCCGCCGAAGACCTTGACTTCTCTAATGAAGCAAACGAAAGGCTTTCCTGCGAATATGACGGGGAAGACATCGAAATTGGATTCAATGCTAAATTCCTTGTTGAAATGCTTAACAACCTTGACTGCGATTCAGTAGACATTAACCTTTCAGCTCCTAACAGAGCAGGCTTGCTTACTCCATCAGCCAAAGATACTCAGGAAGATGTGCTCATGCTGGTAATGCCGGTGATGTTGAGTAATTATGTTTAGTAATCTCATTCCTATTCTTTTCTGACATTATATTTTGTCGGAGCTTTTTCTCCAGGAAGAAATTTGTCGGAGCTATGTTTATTGGGATTAAAGGATTTGCTTTCTTTCCGCAAAGTGCCTTGGTGAGTTTATAATCTATTGAGCCTGCCTTTAATATTTCTTAAACATAAGTTTTCTCTTTTTTCTAATTCCGTATGTAATACTTTCCACTTTGCTATTTTCTTTTTTTGCGAATTGATACGTTGAATAATGATTCTATAGTCATGTAATCTTCCAAGAATATCTTCCATACTTTTCCTTTGGTTGAAATATTTTGTAACTATTTTAATATGGGAATATTTTAATAATTCTTTATTGTATTTGAATTCCTTTAATCTTTTTCTAAAATCATGTATTTTTTTGATAT
>DATMOV010000407.1:0-6335 GCA_035568055.1 Cytophagaceae bacterium | reverse complement strand
TACTTCATCTTCATACAATTTATAAACTGAAGGGCTCAGATTATTTTCTATCTTCCATACCTTAATTACTTCACCCTGATCGTCGATCTTAAAACCGATTACGATTCTTCCACTTTCATCGGAGTTGTCTTTAATATTTGGGCGATCATCCCAGTTCCAGCCAGCTATATCAAGGTTTCCACCTACGCCACCTTTACCTGGTCCGCCATTGCCTTCTTCTCCATAAAGCGCTTTGGAATCCACAGTGCCGGTCTTGCTTCCCTGATCGCCTGTTTTTCCTTGCTGGTCACCATTATTATTGCCACCAATAGTTTTCGCGGTACCGTTTGTACCATTGGTCTTTGCTTTGTCAATAGTGGCAGTCTTTGTATTGGGAGCCTTATCTGTTTTATTTACAGAAACTTCGGTGCTTTTCTTTACTTCTTTTTGCTTCACTTCGTAGTTCACATCTTCAGTACCTGTAATAACAGTAGTCTGGTCTTCAACCTGAGGTTTGTTTTCCTGATTGCTTTCTTCTGTATTGGCACTTGCAGCAGTTACATCTGCCGCCGCAGACTCCACATTCTTATCGCTGGCATTTGCCTGGTTTAAAGTCTGCAAATCTCCTGAGCCGGCATCTGTTGTTCCATAGTTCAACTCAATACCTGAACCTCCCAAACTTCTTAAGGGAGGATCCGGAACTTTCATCATGAAAAATACAAAAAGCAATAAGAGCAAACCATGCAAAACAATCGCTGATATAATTGCCTGAGGCCGGGAAGATTTTTCTGTATATTCCATAAGATTATTTATTCTTATCTGTTGCCAGAACCATTTTTATATTAAGCTTATTCCCTATCTCTAATAAATCCACAAGATCCTGCACTTTAAGCGTTCTGTCGATACTCACAACAACAACAGGATCAGTAATGTTTCCTATCCGGGTTCTTAATTTTGTTTCTAACTGATCTTTACTAACCGGTTCTTTTTCCACAAAATATTCAAGCTTGTCATTCACCGAAAGCATAATCGGTTTTTTCGACATAGCTGGCTTTCCCTGTGCCTTAGGCAATAAAAGCTTTACCACATTCGGATTTGCCATGGTAGAGGCAATTAAAAAAAACAACAGCAAAAAAAACATGATGTCGTTCAATGAAGAGGTGCTTACCTCCGATGTAGCTTTGTTTTTTCTTCTCAGCTGCATTATTTATTCTCCTGAAGAAGGTCTGTAAATTCGATCGCATTGCTTTCCATTTTATAAACTACTCTGTCGATTAACAAGTTTAAATAATGAAAACCAATATGTGCCACAATACCGACGATAAGTCCGGAAGCACTGGTGATCATCTTTTCATAAAGTCCTTCAGCAATCCCTCCTATGCTGATATTCTCTTCAATCGATATATTGTAAAAGATACGGATAACACCTGATATCGTACCCACAAAACCCAGCATTGGCGCCACTCCGGCGATTATACCAAGTACGCTGATATTCTTTTCAAGTTTATAGACTTCCAGCTTCCCAACTGCTTCTATAGAAGATTCGATATCTTTTAACGGGCGTCCAAGTCTGGATACGCCTTTCTCCATCATTCTGGCAATCGGTGAATCAGTTTGCTGGCATAAAGCCTTCGCACCTTTCACATCACCCTGTATGATGAGGGATTTTACTTTTTCCATAAAAGCAGTCGTATCTTTTGACGCTCTTTTAATGGTGATGTATCTTTCTATCATGATATATACCGATAAAAGGGATAGAACAGCGATAGGCACCATCACCCAGCCGCCTTTCATGATGAGGTCTAATAAAGATATAGAAGGAGCGTTACTAGTTGCCCCGGTTGAATCTGCAGCAGTAGTTGTTATCTGCAGAAATAAATTCAAAAAAGTCATTGTGTATCCTGTTTAAAATTTCTTCACCCAAATTGTATTGCCAAAACTTGCTCGCAGCTCTTTCATCTTGCTGGTAGCTTCTTCATGATTGTCAAAGTCCGCTACAGATACCAGATAAAACCTGCTTTTTTCTCCAGGTTCCATAATAGTTGCATCTGTTCCCTGGGCGGAGATCTTATGTTTTAACTTAAAAGCGTTCTTCTTGTTCACAAAGGAGCCGACTACTACAAAATAACGGCCGCTTTGTCCGGTTATTGCAGTTTCATGAGCAGGTTCTTCGGTGGTATTATTGGTTTCTGTTTCGCTGAATGGGTTGAGGGAATGCACTGTGTCAGCGCTGGATTGGGTATTGTTGGTAACATCAGCAGTTGTATGTTCAGTTTCAACAGGCTTAGTGGTTTTGCTTTCATCTTTTCCGAATAACGCAAAAGGATTAATGCTACTGAGAGAAATATTGTTATGGTTGATGAAATAAGCACCTCCGACACCTGCGAAAAGAAGTGCCATAGGCAGAATAATCATCCATGCTTTCATTCCTTCTTTGGCAGGCTTGCTCTTCTCTCCGCCGTCAAGCTTACTTTCAGAATTATTAACGGGTTTTCTTTGTAGAGCCTGCTTCTGATCCGTTTTACTCATGATTTTCTGATCTCGGTCTATGGGTTTAAAGAATAATTCAGTCAGGCCAAAATTTTCCTCCAGAAAATTAATATTGTTCCCGGGCTCAAATTCAAGCCTGTTCTCAGGATTGTAAAAAAACTTTCCAATGTCTTTTATTACAAACAAATTGTCGGTTTTCAGATCACCCTTCACTTTTTCTATGAATGCCCTTAGCTCATGCGCGGCTTGATCTGTACCGATGTTTTCATGGTATGCAATGGTAGAGATCAGCAGGCCATCATTAAGCTTGATCTGCTCATTAAACGCGACTCTTTTAGCCGGAGGAGAAAATTTATTAGTGATTGGATGTATCTCCGCGCTTACATAATGCGTGATAAAGCCACCAAACTCAGGCAGCACCACACATTCGTGATCAAACAGCAATTCTTTTATGTATTTTTCTATCATCTCTAAAAAGAATAAGTAAGCCCTGCAAGTATATTGATCGACTTCACCGGATAATATAAGTACCGCTGATATTTCTTTCCAAGTAAATTATTAAACTCTAAAAAGGTCGAAAATGCTTTTGAAACTCTGTAATCTACTTTAAAATTAATATCAACAATATCAGGAAGCTTAACCTCATGATTTGTTTTATAATTTTTACCAGATAGCCCGCTAATATAATAAATATCCAGATTAAGCAAAATCTTATCCCGTAAATTATAAGTGGCTATCACGGAGCTGGTAAAGCTAGGCCTCTGCCATGGTTTCAGTGTATCCGGACTAATAGAATATTTGTAATAATTGTTGACCATACTAATCCTGAATCTTTGGTTCAACTCATAACTTAGTTCTCCGGTCAGGTTCATAACAGAGCTTGGGCCTTTTGCATAGAGAATATCAAATTTCGATGTGTCCACCGCTGAATTATTAAAGAAAAACAAATTCTTATAGTTTAAATACGCAATACGGGCTTTGTAGTTCAGTTTACCGGCAATATTTCCTTTTGCTCCCGCATATAATTCAAATGTTTTATTGGTATGAAGAAGTTCCACATTTGATTTTAAATATGGATTTTGGCTGACGAATGTACGCAGCACATTCTTTTGCATTTCCCCGTCAATACCGGCAAAAGCTGTAACTCTTTGCGGTATGACAGCATAATCCGCATTGACGCTGGGATACATGTGAAACTTATTGCCAACCGGGTCGTCTGTATAAGCCACATTGATACCGGTACGAAGTGTTAATTTATCAATGATAATATTGAAAGCAGGTTTGACCTGATAGAATCTTCTTCCAATAGTGGTCGAGTCTGTCCTTGATGAGATTGAAACCATGCTGGAAGTGCTAATGAATTTATCATCGCTGATCTTATAACGCGATGAACCTGTTAATAGAATTTCAGATTCCCTGGCTTTATAGTGATCCATGAAATAATAATAGCCCAGGTTAAAATCATAATTGAGCTTCGAATCTTTTTTCTGATTCTCAATACCGGCTACGGCTGAAAATACATTGAAGACTTGCTTCAGCGAATCTTTGTTGACTGGCTGCTCTTTGTTATATCCATAAAAATTATACCTGTTTCTGGAATAGTTGAGATTACCCTTTAGTGTAAATTTATCTCCGAAATATTTTCCGTAAGCATCCACTTTGTTGTCACTGAAACCTGAATTCGAGACCGGGCCATTCAATGATGAAAAATGCTTTACATGGGCACCATAAAGAAAATTATCAGACTGTTTGCTATTGAAGAATCCTTCAAGATACGAACTGGCATAATTACCAAAGCCTGCTTTTACATAATTTCCATATAATACAGCGGCTGCAGGAGGTTTGATGGAATTGATTTTTATTTTAGTTTCCAGCCTGGGAAGATTGAGCATTACATTTTCTGTATTGTATATCTGCGGAGCTGTGTTTTGTTTAGGAGTTTCTATTCTTATCTCTTCAAAATTTCTGTTTGCCTGCGGCAACACGATTTTTTTAGTTTCTGAAGTCACAATGATCACTTCTGAATCTACATTACCCTGCGCTTTCACTTTTGAAAAAAACAAAAGCAAAATACCGGCGGAAATACATATCAGTTTTAAATTATTCATTATTGCTCTTCTCCTTTCCTTCAAGCTCTGCGAGCTTTTGTTTGGCTTTCTCTACACTGGGTGCGTGCGTCGATTTTTCAATAACAGCATTTAAAGTAGCTTTGGCCTGAAAGATCTCATCAAGGGCTATATAATTGTCTGCAATCAATAAATTAGATTTACCAAGCCATTCTTTATACTGGAAAGTTTTATTCAGATTATATAATGTCTCTATGGATTGCTTATATTTTTGTTCCTTATATTGAATCTCTCCGATCAGGTATTGTGCCTCTGCTCCATTCTCATCTTTAGCAGCATTTAATGTCCGAAGCAGGTAATCGATGGCGTCACTGTTTTGTCCTTTTTGGTATGCTGATTTGCCAAGATAAAGAGTAGCCTTGCTGCTTGCATCTGGTGCCGGATTCCCATGATCAAGTATCTCGTTCGCATAAACAATGACAGAATCGTATTGTGCGAGATTGAAGTATGATTCTGTTAAACCCATCCAGGCAATACTTCTTTCCTTTTTATTCCGCGCGTTGATCTGCAATAAATTATAATAATTTTTTGACTGCTCAAACGCAGATTGTTTGTAGCTGATCTCCGCCAGACGTTGAATGGCCTTGGTATAGCTGACATTCTTTTCGGCGGCAATGCTCTTATATAACGTCATGGCATTATCATAATCATTGTTTCTGAAATAAGACTCTGCCAGCGAAGATCTGGCCTCATGGATCTTATCACTCTTAGGATATGCTTTGATAAACTTGTTCAGCGCTTCAATCGCTGCCGCATACTTTTGTGAGTATACCAACGATTGCGCCGTTTCGAAATCTATATCTTCTAATGAAGTGCTTTCGGGATGCGCATTTCTAAATGCGTCTACATATTTCGGAAGCAGGTCAAGCTTATCCATAGCGGTAAGCGGATCCTTCACACCAATAATGGCCTCATTAATTACCGGATGATTCAAATATTGGGTGAAGATGATGTCATAATCACTCATCGCTTCGTCATATCTTTTCAGGTTCGTGTTGGCCAGCGCCCTCTTCTGAATGGCATAAGGTACATAGCCGCTGTTCGGACGGTTTTTGATGATATTGGAAAATTCGTCAACAGCCGCATTATAGGCGCTGCTTTGAAGATCCAGCTGGGCTTTCTGGAAGAGCGCATCATCATAATAAATTGAATTCGGGTATTGTTTTATTACCACATCCAGAGTTGCTTTTGCAGATTCGATCTTCTCCATAATTCCCAAAACTACACCTTTCTGGTAATAGGCATAATCAATATCGGGACTCTTTCTAATCACAACCTGATCATAATATTTTACTGCCTGCTCATAATCTTTGGTAGCATAATAACAATCTGCAAGTCTTAACACCGCATCATCATAGTTCAGCTTGCTGACCTTACCCGGTGCTTCACTCACATAACTTTTGAAATAGCCAAGCGCTTCCTTGTAATCTTTCAGGTTAAAATAGGCATAGCCTATTCCGTACTTTGCTTTAAGCGCCAGTTCATGGTCAGCCGGGGCTTTTGCAAGTACTATCTGATAAGATTTGATAGCCTCAGGATAGTCTTTATCTGAGGAAAGAGCTTCTCCTTTCCAGAAATTTGATGCGAGATAGGTATCACGGTCAAGTGGAAATGTAGTTGATTTATCAAATGATCTGATGGCCTCCTTGTACAGCTGATCATTGAACTGTTCCGCCCCCTGAAAATAAGTTACATGCTGGTAAATGGAATTTGTACGTGGTGTTCTGCTTTTCAAAGTTT
>DATMOV010000406.1:0-6350 GCA_035568055.1 Cytophagaceae bacterium | reverse complement strand
CGGCTTCTGTGATATTATTCGTTACAGGTCCTGTTGATAATACTGTAACTTCACTAGCATGACTACTTTTAGTGAGCTGTTTAAAAAAAGTATTGTCAGAATTCTGATATGGATTTTTTTTACCTGACCCTAGTCTTAGATAGGCAGGCCCTCCTTCTGAAATTATTTGGTTCATAGCGGAGCCTAAATCTTCAAGGAAAGAAGGAACATAGCAAGTCATATTAGGTAATCCTCTCAGTGTGGCGAGGTCTTCAATTGCATGATGGCTGGATCCCATAATGCCATAACCATATCCCCCTCCGTTGCCCACTAAAAATACCGGCAGATTATGAAAGCATACATCATTCCTTGTTTGTTCCAGACATCGGTAGACAATAAATGGAGCTATACTATAACAAAAAACTTTATATCCTTCGTGTGCCATTCCTGCCGCTGCTGAAATCATATTTTGTTCAGCCACTCCCATATTTATAAATCTATCTCCAAGCGCTTTTTGAACTCCTTCCAAGGCTTTGTAACCTAAATCACCAGACATGAAAATAATTTTTTCATTTTCTTTGCCTATGCGTTCGATGATTTGGGAGAATTCATTACGCACTATATTCTTTATTAATATTCTGAACCGCTTCTTTATATAGCTCTTCTGACATAGGAAGATAATGCCATTCCATTTTATTCTCCATGTATTTGATGCCTTTGCCTTTAATGGTATTGGCAATAATTAATTTTGGAGAAGAAGAATCTGACTTTTTTAATTGATCAATAGAATCATTGATTTGAGTGATGTCATGTCCATTGATTTCCAGTATTTCAAACCCCATAGCCTGCCATTTCTCAGATGCGGCAGTGTCTCCCAAAATTTCTTCAGTCCGTCCGAATCCTTGCAAACCATTTTTGTCAATGATAACAATCAGATTATCCAGCTTATGAAAAACCGCAAAATGGGCTGCTTCCCAGGTGGTGCCTTCATTGGTTTCACCGTCTGACATGATCACATATATATAAGTTTTTTCATTTTTAAGTTTTTTCGCCTTCGCTATTCCGGCAGCAATTGGAAACCCATGGCCCAAAGAACCTATTGCAAATGGTATTGACTTGAACTTATTGGGAGCTGGGTGGGCCGAAAGTGCCGTCCCGTTTTTATAAAAAGTATCTAATACTTCCTGGGTTATTTCTCCCAAATGAAAAAGGCAGGCATACAAGGAAGCGGTGGCATGGCCTTTGGAAAGAATGAATTTGTCATTTTCTTTAATGTGCTGAAATAAAATAACACCCATTAAGTCTATACAGCTAAGGGAGCACCCAATATGTCCGGCATTGGCTTTGTAGTATAATTCAAGGGTTTTAAGCTTTAAAGAATGAAGGATATTTTGCAAAGTATTTATTTTTTGTTGTATCAAAATTCCCAATAATTTACAATCTTAAAAGTATATATATGTATAAAGCTTATATAGGCACATTCACATGTCTCTCCGCATGATAAGAAGATCTTACCAACGGCCCGGACTCTACATATTTTAAACCTCTTTTCAATCCTTCCTCTTTATACATCGCGAATTTATCAGGATGTATAAACTCAGCGATCTCAATATGTAATTTTGTCGGTTGTAAATATTGGCCAAGTGTAAGTATATCCAGTCCATTCGCGGCAAGCTCATCCATCGCTTCAAAAACCTCTTCCTGGGTTTCTCCTAAGCCCAGCATAATGCCTGACTTGGTTCTTTTTCCGTATTCTTTGGTTTTTTTGATCTGTTCCAGGCTTCTTTCATATTTAGCCTGCGGCCTCACCATTTTGTACAGCCTCTTCACTGTTTCCATGTTATGCGAAACGACTTCCTGTCCCGCGCTGATCATTCTTATCAGCGCATCCCAGTTTCCTTTTACATCCGGAATAAGGGTTTCTATGGTAGTATCCGGAGATATTTTTTTTACTTCCACCACTGTCTGATACCATATTTCAGCGCCTCTGTCTTTCAGCTCGTCCCTGTTCACGGAAGTGAGTACGCAGTGTTTTACGCTCATCAATTTTACAGCTTCAGCTACACGCCTTGGTTCATCGGTATCATATTCATTTGGCCTGCCTGTTGCCACCGCGCAGAAGGAGCAGCTTCTCGTGCAGACATTACCAAGGATCATAAATGTGGCGGTGCCTGCGCCCCAACACTCTCCCATATTCGGACAATTACCACTTTCGCAGATGGTATGCAATTTATATTGGTCCACCAGCTGTCTGACTTTGGCATATTCTTTTCCCACAGGCAGCTTTACCCGCAGCCAGTCTGGTTTGTTTCTTCTGTTGTTTTCGGATGGGATTACAGGAAGCTCTATCATGTTTTATTCAGAATAATACTAATATAAATTTACGAAGATTTAGAATGATAAGGAAATGGAATTAAGTCCTGCGTGAGTTATTCGAGAATGAATGATTTAATCATTATCTCGTTCCGAAGTACAGATTTAAATAGACTGAGGAAAAAACCGCTCTGTTACTTGCTTCCGGTATGATTATGAGTTTTTTGGAAAATAGTTCCAGGAGGCCGCCAACTTCTATGCCTGTGATCCCTCCTCCATATTTTCCAAGTTCAAAAGCGAGGCCGCCTTTTATATTTATACCAGGCCTGATCTTTGTGTGAAAAAGTCCAGAGGAGAATCCACCGCTTCCAAGTATCCTTGCGTCTGCAGAATCTCTTCCCGGTTGATATTGTTCTTTCCTGATGTCGGTGGGAGTGGTAGAATTTGAATTTGTATAGTCGGTATAATCGTATTGAATATAATATGGCTTAAGCAGACCCAGCGTAGGCCCGCCTGCGAGAATAGCACTCACTTCCACACCTTCTTCCTCAGCCCTTTGGAAAAGAACATATTTTCTGCCAAACTGAAATCTCAATGGAAGAAGATAATTGGTTTTATGATAGATATAAGAATTGCCGGTATTGCCGTTTGAAGTTTTCTGCTCTTTCGGATTTTTCACATTGACAAGCTCTACCGCGAAAAGCCTGTATCTTTTTTTATTTACAAATTTTGAGTGCCTGAAAAAAAAGCCTCCGAAAATTCCAGCATTGGTATTCAGATCAATGCCACCAACATATTCGTTCTGGTATGGCTCATCTTCGTCTTGTGCCAGCAGGGGAAGGGCAGAGAGAAAAGAACATAACAAAAGAAAAATTAATCTTAGCAACATGAATTCAATACGGAATATGTTATTAAAAATAATTAAATTTAATTCAAAAAGTTATAAATTATATAAAATCCTGGCTCATGATCAGGCAAAAGACAATGGCACAGATGAAAGCAGTATACCTCGGCGAACTCAGGACAGAGGCCGAGCATATTAAATCAGGGAATAAAATTATTGTAGATGCACCGACTGACAATAATGGTAAAGGGGAAGCATTTTCTCCTACAGACCTTGTATGTTCAGCGCTCGCAAGCTGCATGATCACGATCATGGGAATTGTCGCTAACAGGGAAAACCTTGATATCAGCGGCCTTCGGGTTGATATTGAAAAGGTCATGGCTCAGAACCCCAGAAAAATTGCTGAAATAAAACTGGAGTTTATGATGCCGGCTTCGGTACAACTTACAGATAAACAAAAGGAGGTTCTCAAAAGAGCCGCGCATACCTGCCCGGTAGCATTGAGCCTCGATCCTTCGGTAAAACAAACAGTAAATTTTAATTTTTAGGCGGCAACGCGCTTAACTTCAGGATATGATATTGAAAGATGAGAAGCGGTGTAAATACACTTCTCATCTTTAATAATAAGTATCTGCGGCGATTCATGCCTCACTTCAAAAAAATCGGCTATTTTATTGGACAAAGATCTTGCATGCACAACATTCACAAAAAAAGGCTTTGTATGAAGCATTTCGTCATTATTCCATGATCTTTCAATTCTGGCCAAGGCCATAGTACATGTGGCACATCGGTGACTATGCTTATAGACAATAGCCACTCCTGTTTTAGAAAATTCTTTTATTTCATCGATCTGATTTTCATCAGTCAGTTCAATCCAGTTCATACTTCAGTTTTTATTAATACCAAATTTCACTCTCTCTCTTATCATACTTAGGCTTTTTCTGCTTCTGCTTTTCGTAGTTAGGAGTTTCAATTCCATCATTACGGCCATACTTCTTGAGCATTTTCTTTCTGTATTGTTCCTTAGCCGCATAAGAATTTTTAACTCTTCCTCCCTGGTAGAGAGAGCTACTAGGGTGCATTCCTTTCTTATGACGGCTCACAACAATATCCCCTGTGTAATTAGCCATCTTTTTGCTCTTCATACGGGTACGTTTGTCACGCGCTTTTAAAGTGCTAACAAGGATATCTCCTGAGTAGTTCGCGATTTCCCGTGTCTTCTGGCGGCGCATCTGATCTCTTTTTTCGAGCGTATTGGCAGGCAGGTCTCCCGAATAATTTTTCATCCTCCTTTGCTCTTTTACATCGATGCCACGCACCTCAACCATAGCCTGGTCATTCCTTGGACCCTGCATCCTTGATTCAGCGATGGTCATATCACCTGAATATTTACTCATCTTCTTTGACTGTCTCTTTTCCAGGTTACGGTCTACCACCACATAGTTTTCATGCCTTGGCCCCTTCATTCTGGATTCATATATAACCATATCTCCACCTCCATTTTTGGCCATCTCCTCGGATTTTGTTCGTTCTTTATTCGGATCATAAGAATAACGGACATCATGTTTAGGAGCTTGTTGCCTGGATTCTCTCATCCGAATATCTCCACCACCGTTTTTGGCCATCTCACTTGATTTGTTCTTTGCTTTATCAGGATTATAAACATCGGTATTATCGTGCCTCGGATCTTTCTGTCTTGATTTTCTTACTACCTCATCCCCACCGCCGTTTTGATTCATCTCTTTGGATTTATTTCTCTCTTTATTGGGATTGACAACATCGGTATTATCGTGCTTTGGCGCAGCTTGTTTTGACGTGCGAACATTTCTGTCACCTTCTGATTTCTTATTGAGTTCCTGTGATTTGTTTTTTTCTTTATTAGGATTAACAACATCGGTATTGTCATGTCTTGGTGTAGCTTCTTTTGAAGTCCTAACCTTAGAGGTCCCGCTTGCCTTTTTATTGATCTCCTCAGATTTGATCTTCTCTTTGTTGGGATTGACAACATCGGTATTGTCATGCTTTGGTGCAGCTTGTTTTGAAGTCCTGACCTTAGAGGTACCACTTGCCTTTTTGTTGATCTCCTCTGATTTGTTTTTTTCTTTATTTGGATTTACTGTATTCGTAGTCGGATGCTTTGGAGCTTTGGATTCCTTAGTTGCAGGAACTGCAGAGGTTGATTTTTTATTCTGATCTTTCGAAAGTTTTTTGCTGTTATCCTTTTTCACTTTCACAGTCGGCTGCGCATTTGCTGAAAAGAAAGCGAGAGCAAAGAGGATTATAAAAAAACAAAGCCCTTTATCAAAAAGGGGCTTGCTTGATATATTTCTATCCGGAGTGCAGGCTTTCAAAGATTTATCAGTTAAAGGTGTGTTTTTCTTGGACTGTTCAGCTTTTTAGGCTTTTTCTTTTGTACCAGGCCATTGTCTTTCCCGATACGGCGGCCACCGTTTTTTTTATCTTTTAATTTTCCGTTTTCATCAAACAGGCTCATATCCGCTTCATTACTTTTGCCCAGGCCCGGACAAGGATAGTCACGTTTGTGACACCCATTTGATAAGAAGAATATAAAAGCCGCAATGCTTAAGATTAAGGCTTTTTTTATTGGATTTAGTAGCGCTGTCATATAACAAATCTATGAATTTTAAGGTACTTTAGCAATAGCCATGTTACCATAAGGCATCATCTGATTTTATCTTATGATGCTAATTACGGTGGATTCCATAAATGGGTTGATTATTTAATAGACAGGGGGAAGCCCGAAGGACTGAAATGATTGTAGAAAAATGCCATAAAACGATTAAACCCCGAAGGGGTGGCATTATTCTTTATTCTTTATCATTCAATTAAATATTTTTCATCCAGTTCCTTGAAGGTTTTTAAATAACCAAGATTCTCTTTTATTGTATTAAAACTATTACTTTATTTAACAAAAAGGAGTCTGAAGCAATACGTACGTAAATCGTATTTTGTATAAAAAATAACAACATTATGAAACAACAATTTCCAAATCAAACTATCTATTCATATGATTTTGTAATGGATGGAATTAAGTATTCAAATCATATTAGTGTCTTTGAAGAGAGAAGCATTGAGAACATAATATGGAATATTGAACTTTCCCAAAAAAATATAAAGCGATCTATGATTCTAAATCTAAGGAAATTATAATACTCCTCTAAAGGGATTGAGAAGCATATTATTCAATAACTCA
>DATMOV010000405.1:0-4534 GCA_035568055.1 Cytophagaceae bacterium | reverse complement strand
TTGGCCGTGCTGATCTTGTCAAGCGGAACAAAAATGTCATAATGCATTTTTTTGCTATCGGCGATGACGAAGCCATAGCGGGCTGACAATTCAAGTTTTCCCACGAAGTCTTCTCTTTTCCTTTGAATTACTTCCACCACTTCACCTTCCTGCCGGCGATCCTTGCCTCTTCCTTCAAATACTGATACCCTAACGATATCACCATCCATCGCTGAGTTCATTTTGTTGGCATTGATCCAGATATCTTCTTCAGTGTCTTCACTGATAAGATAACCGAAACGTGCATTGACATAATCAATACGGCCGGTGATCAGGTTCTGTGACGAAGCCTTCCTTCCGGTTTTGTAAGTTCCGTTTTTAAGGCGTGCCAGCTCGCCGCTTCTTACCATCCCGTTTATAATATCATTGAACTCAATCTTATCTTCTTGATTTTTCAGGCCAAGCTTTTTGTGGATCTGCTTGAGCGAATAAGCCTTACTTTTATTTTGTCTGAAAAAATATTCTGCTTTTGCCGTCAGCTCTTCTGAAAGTGTCCTTTTCTTATTGTCTTTGTTACCCATTTTTTCTGGTTATTACTTTTCTTTTTAGCTGTGCCCTGCGGATATCTTCAAGATCTCCTTTCGGAATAGCGTCTATGAGTGATTGGGTGTATGCTGTTTTAGGATTCTCGTAAATTTCTTCTGCGTATCCCAGTTCTTCAATTTTTCCCTTATTCATCACAATGATTCTGTCTGACATGAATTTTACCACCGACAGGTCATGTGAAATAAAAATGTAGGTAAAATTAAATTCTTCTTTAAGCTGATTTAAAAGATTAAGCACCTGTGCCTGCACGGATACATCAAGCGCGGAAACAGATTCATCACAAATGATAAACTTTGGATTTAGCGCGAGCGCTCTTGCTATGCAGACCCTTTGCCTTTGCCCGCCTGAAAATTCGTGAGGGTAACGCAAAAATTGCTTTTTGCTTAAGCTCACAGTCTCCAGAAGCTCTATAGCTCGCCTTCGACGGGCATGATCTGTATCTAACACTTTATTGACCCTCATCGGTTCCATGATGGCCTCTCCGATTGTCATCCTTGGATTAAGAGAAGAATAAGGATCCTGAAAAATGATCTGCATATCCTTTCTGAGCTTTCTTAAGTCTTCTCCATGCACGTTTACAATATTACTTCCGTTGAATATGATCTCTCCGGAGGTCGGCTCTATCAGCCTGAGGATACTTCTTCCCAGTGTAGTCTTGCCGCAACCTGATTCACCAACCAGGCCCACAGTTTCCCCCGGGTATACATCAAAGCTTACATCATCCACCGCTTTGACATAGTCTGTGACCTTGCCAAAAATTCCATGGCTTATAGGAAAATATGTTTTCAGATTTTTTACCTGGAGATGTGGTGCCATTTTAGAAAGCTCTTTCTGCCTATCTTCAATTTCTTCGTCTGACACGAAGTTCAGCAGGATCGCCTCTCCGACCGAAGAAAATTTGTTTAACGGCTTTTCGAATAAATTTCCCTCTTCATCCTTACCCATAAAGTCTGATACTACGGGCAAAATTTTTAACTTAAGGTCAAGCCTTGGCCGGCATGCCAGCAGGCCTTTGGTATATGGGTGCTTAGGCTTTGAAAAAATATCCCATACAGTGCCTTCTTCCACAATCTTTCCATGGTACATCACAGCGACTCTGTCAGCAATTTCGGCGATTACGCCGAGGTCATGCGTGATGAAAATAATAGACATATTATTTTCATCACGCAGATGCCGCATCAGGTCGAGAATCTTAGCCTGCACTGTTACGTCAAGTGCAGTGGTTGGTTCATCAGCGATAAGAATAGAAGGATTGCAAGACATCGCCATCGCAATCATCACCCTTTGTTTTTGTCCACCGGAAATCTGATGTGGATAAGACCTGAATATATCATCAGGACGGGGCAATTCCACTTTCTCAAAAAGTTCAATAGTTCTTTTTTTGGCTTCCTTTTTATTTACCTTTTGATGAAGTATAATCGCTTCCATCACCTGGTTGCCGCAAGTATATACAGGATTAAGGGAGGTCATAGGCTCCTGAAAGATCATGGAGATATCATCTCCGCGCATAGACTCCATTTTATTTTCAGGAAGACTAACAAGATCTATTATTCCATCAGAAGGTGAATCAAACAGAATGCTTCCACCCCTAATCTGGCCGGGTGGATTGGGGATAAGCTTCATGATCGAAAGAGCGGTAACTGATTTGCCGGAACCTGATTCTCCTACAATACCCAAAGTTTCTCCCCTCTTCAGCTTAAAACTTATACCATCAACAGCCTTCACCACACTTCCTTCGGTTCGAAAGAAAGTCTGAAGATCCCTTACTTCCAGAAGGTATTTTTCCTCTTTATTTGACTTTTCCTGCACTCAAAAATTATTATTTAATGACTTGTATAAATATAAGAGAATATTTAACCGAAAAAAATCATAATATATTGAAAAATCATGCTATTTTGTTTAATTACCCATTTTATTAAAATTTGACAATGAGCCAGTTATTAATCTGTTCGTTTTTTAATACTCCATGAAGGTTAAATAATTAAAATATTTTCACCGGAGATTATAGGAAGATTTTTAAAGCGCAGATATATCTGGGCTGTCATAATCACATCTCTTACACAATATTCAACGATCGTTTTAAGGTCTTTATCCTTATAATACATTCCACTGACCATGCTTCCGTCAAAGCCCTCTTTACCTGTTGGCACATTCAGGATTGTCGCCAGCAGCTCCAGTGAACAATAGCTTTTTCTGTCGCCGAATTTCCAGAGTTCCAGTGTGTCGATATAAGGTGTCTCCCATGGTTTCTTTCCGCTGATATCAAGGACTTCAGGCAAAGCTATATCATGTATAATCATCCGCCTGCATAGATATGGAAAATCAAATTCTTTCCCGTTGTGGGCGCAGAGTAATAGCTTTTTCTGATTGGATTTGTCAAGCATAGAAACAAAATCTTTTAGGATCAGCCTTTCATCATCGCCTGCAAAGGACTTTACTTTAAAATGTAATAATGAGCCCTCTTCAAAGAAAAAACCTACGGAGATTGTGATGATTTTACCAAACTCGGCATAAATGCCAGCCCGCTGATAAATTTGTTCCGGAGGGTGTTCCCTATCCAGGTAAGAAGCTTTTTTATCCCATAAAGGTTTAAGCCTTTCGTCCATATCCGCATAATGCTCGGTATTGGGGACGGTTTCAATATCGAGGAAAAGTAGGTTTTTTAATTTTTTGTCCATAGCTGAGTAAAAAATGTTAAGGTGTTAGGGTGTTAATGTTGTTGCTGGTTGATTGTTTCTGGTTGTTAGTGCTTCTTTCTAATCATGAAAATCCTTTAATCCGTTGAATCGTGGTTCAGATTAATTGTGTAATACTCCTTGTGTCTTAAGCTGTGGTATATAAATGAGATTAGCTTCAACAATAGAATCGGGTACAAAAATAAATTTCTTATCGAAGACCTGATTCTTTACAAAATAGCTAACCCAGTATTCATTATAAAGGTGAAAAAGCGAAGGGTCTATGGGTTCTATCAATACATGGGTCTGCGGATCCAAACCTTTGATATGATGGCGTAAGGTGGAAGTTTGCTGCGCCTCACCTTCACCACTGCCATAGCCTTTGGAACGTATCACCACATCCACAATCACAAAATTATTTCTATTAAGAATATATACATTCCATATATCCTCATTCAATTCATTTTTCTCTCTGGCAACAGCAATGTTCACTCCTTCAACCGGTAAAAAAGCAATATCTTTCTTCATATTTATTTAACTATCTCCATATCGAAAATATCTGCCAGATGCTGAAGTAATTTATCTTCGACCTCTTTCATATCCAGCATATATCCAAGCTCTAAATTTAATGAAGTAACTGCTTTATCTGAAATTCCGCAAGGGATAATATTCCCAAAATAAGAAAGGTCGGTATTCACATTGAAAGCAAAGCCATGCATAGTAACCCAGCGGCTGGTCTTTACTCCGAATGCACAGATCTTCCTTGCGCTTCCAGGATTCTGAGCATCCAGCCAGACTCCCGTCATTCCTGCGATCCTTCCCGCTTCAATATTGTATTCCTGAAGCGTGCGGATTACTGCTTCTTCCATGCTCCTCATGTATTTATGGATGTCAGTAAAAAAATTATCGAGGTCAAGAATCGGATATCCTACAATCTGTCCGGGACCATGATAAGTGATATCACCTCCCCTGTTGATCTCATAAAATGTGGCGTGCCTCTTATTCAGCATTTCCGGACTAGCCAGCAGGTTTTCTTTCGAACCGCTTTTCCCCAGTGTGTATACATGTGGATGCTCGCAGAAAAATAAATAATTCTCCGTAGGTGTTTTTTCGCTCAGTTCTCTGTTCTCAATCTTAGCAGCTATAATCTTATTAAAAATCTCTGTCTGGTAATCCCAGGCCTCTTTATACTCAATAGTGCCAAGATGCCGGAAGAATACTTTTTTATTGATGATCTCATTCATTTTTTTCTATAATAAGACCTGACAGGTTTA
>DATMOV010000404.1:0-5415 GCA_035568055.1 Cytophagaceae bacterium | reverse complement strand
CGTTTGTCAGTACATTGGGCGCTTAGTATAACGGATACCAGCAGCTCATAAGGATTTGAATAAATTAATTCAGTTTCAGGCTCGGGGGCATGTTTGCTGAAATAATCCAGAAATTTTTTAAATCGCTCTTTCTTCTGCATAAAAAAATTGTCCTCCCTTGAATTTACATGGGAGGACAATTTAACAATTAACTAAACTGTTCGCAATGAAAGCGATTTAGAGTAATTCAAAATATTGTCGATTACTCTTTTAGATGGCTCTTTTACAATCCTGTTCAAAGTTCGCTTGACTTTTGACAGTTCATAAAATTCTTCCGCGAGATCCTGGTCGAGGAGCATGGCTAGCTCGATGTCCGATTTTTCTTTGGTATTTAGTTCGTTGTAAACATATCTGATTACATCATTCCGGGTAAAAGTTTTTGTCATAGGCTATATTACTTTGTTCTAGTTTTTTGCGAAGATTAATAAGGGCATATCTCATTCTGCCCAATGCTGTATTAATGCTTACATTAGTCGCTTCAGCTATTTCCTGAAAGCTCATATCAGCATAATGTCTCATTAATAAAACTTCTTTCTGTGCATCCGGTAAGGTTTGAATCAGTTCTCTCAGCGTGGCATGTGTTTCTTCCTTGATATGAAGAGATTCTGTGGAATCTTCAGAAAAGGCAAGCGAATTGAAAACATTGCTGCCATCTTCCATCACGATAGTAGGATAGCGCTTTTCCCTCCTGAAATAATCTATAGCCAGGTTATGCGCTATACGTGTAACCCAGGGCTGGAACTTGCCTTCTTCATTATAACTGCCGGATTTAAGTTTATTGATCGCTTTGATGAAGGTTTCCTGCAAAAGATCCTCAGCGATGTAGGAATCCTTAACAATAAGATAAATGGTGGTGTAAACTTTAGACTTGTGTCTTTTTAACAACTGAGCAAAAGCACCTTCGTTACCATGGATATACTGCGATACCAGATAGGCATCGCTTTCGAAATTTGTTTTCATTTTGAATATCACGTTTAGTTAACGTAGAGCTTTATATCATATTGTAGGGTTTAGTGTGTAAAAACAAAAAGACTGTGTATGGAACAAAATACCTTCAATTATAATTATTAAATTTGGCATTTGCAAGACCATTTAGTTCTATATTATACTCTTAAAGTGAAATTTTGTTTCGAATAGCAATAAAATTTCTTGAAATATGCAGGCGATAGAAACCGAGAAAAAGAAAAATCAGCAGATTGACAGCTTAGATCCTAAGAAGTTTATCATCATAAAAGGGGCAAGGGTTAATAATCTTAAAAACCTGAGTGTGGCCATTCCCAGGAATAAATTGATTGTAATTACCGGTTTATCCGGTTCAGGAAAATCTTCCCTGGCCTTTGATACACTTTTTGCCGAAGGGCAAAGAATGTATGTGGAAAGCCTTAGCTCTTATGCGAGACAGTTTCTGGGAAGGATGGAAAAACCCGAAGTGGAATATATAAGGGGTGTATCGCCTGCTATCGCTATTGAGCAGAAGGTCAATACCCGTAATCCACGTTCTACCGTTGGTACTTCCACCGAAATTTATGATTACCTCAAGCTTTTATTTGCAAGAGTGGGAAGAACATACTCACCCATTTCAGGTGACCTGGTTAAAAAAGATACCATTACCGATGTTCTCAATTATATTGATGAATTGAAGGAGGAGGAAAAAATTCAGATTCTTGCCCCATTGAAAATCAGGGAAGAAAGAACGGTGGAGAAAGAGCTTGACTTATTACTCCATAAAGGTTTTACAAGAATAACCATCAATGGAGTGCTGAAAGAAATTGAAGAAGCGCTCGCAAAAAAATCTGAGCTTAAGAAAGCGGAGATCTTTATTCTTATTGACCGTGCCGTAGTAAAACATAATGATGAAGATAATACCTTCCGCATTTCTGACTCCATACAGACTGCTTTTTTCGAGGGCGAGGGCGATTGCATCATTGACATTCCTGGTAAAAAACAAAGGACATTTTCTGATCGCTTCGAGCTTGACGGCATTGCCTTCGAAGAACCAAGCGTCAATTTATTCAGCTTTAATAATCCTTATGGTGCCTGCAAAACCTGTGAAGGTTTCGGTCGCGTGCTGGGGATCGATGAAGATCTTGTGTTCCCGGATAAAAGTATGTCTGTCTACGAAGGTGTAATCGCCCCATGGAGAAGCGAGAAGATGAGCAAATGGGGTGAACCGCTGATAAAAAATGGAATTAAATTTAATTTCCCTATCCATAGGTCTTATGATGAGCTGACTGAGGACGAAAGGAAACTGCTTTGGACAGGAAATAAATATTTCGATGGACTTGATGACTTCTTCAAATACCTGGAAGCAAAATCGCATAAGATCCAATACCGTGTGATGCTCTCACGCTACAGAGGCCGCACTGTCTGCCCGGATTGCAAAGGCACGCGTTTGCGCAAAGATGCTTCTTATGTAAAAGTCGCCGGAAAATCTATTACTGATATTGTGCTGATGCCGGTGAGCAAAGCCATCGAATTTTTTCAGACAGTAAAATTGAGCGATCACGAAAAGAAAATTGCGCAAAGAATTCTAACCGAGATCTTAAATAGATTTCAATACCTGGAAAAAGTCGGATTAGGATACCTGACTATGAACAGGCTTTCTTCCACACTTTCAGGTGGTGAATTTCAACGGATCAAACTGGCAACTTCTTTGGGAAGCGCGCTGGTCGGCTCTATGTATATTCTCGATGAACCAAGCATAGGTTTACATCCGCGCGATACGGGAAAACTGATTGAAGTGTTGAAAGCCTTGCGAGACATGGGCAATACAGTGATCGTAGTAGAGCACGAAGAGGAAGTCATGCGTGCCGCCGACCAGATCATTGATATTGGTCCGGATGCCGGCTCTCATGGAGGACAATTAATATTCCAGGGAAATATTGATGAGATGGACGATGCTGTTAAATCTTATACAGCGCTTTATTTGTCAGGTAAAGAAAGTATCGCGCTGCCAAAAAACAGAAGAGCCTGGTCTGATTACATAGAGATAAAAGGATGCAGGGAAAATAATTTAAAAAATATCACTGTAAAATTTCCTTTGAATACACTCACGATGATTACAGGAGTGAGCGGTTCCGGAAAATCTACTTTGGTTAAAAAGATCTTATACCCGGCGATGCAAAAGATCAAAGGCAGTCTGGGTGAGTTTACAGGAAAGTTTGACAGGATCGGCGGAAATATTGATATGGTGACACAGGTGGAATTCATTGATCAGAATCCCATCGGTAAATCTTCCCGTTCAAATCCCGTGACTTATGTAAAGGCTTATGATTTAATAAGACAATTATATGCCGATCAGCCTATAGCCAAAGCGAGGGCTTATAAGCCAGGCCATTTCTCATTCAATGTGGAAGGTGGAAGATGTGAGATCTGTCAGGGCGAGGGAACAGTTACCATCGAGATGCAGTTCATGGCAGATATCCATTTGAAATGTGAAGGATGCAATGGCAATAGATTCAAGCAGGAAGTGCTGGATGTTCAATATAAGGACAAAGCCATCAATGAGGTGCTGGAAATGACAGTGGAAGACAGTATCGAATTTTTCAAAGACAAGCCGCGTATCATCGAAAAGTTAAAACCTTTAAATGATGTCGGACTGGGTTATGTGCGTCTCGGACAATCATCGAGCTCTCTTTCCGGCGGCGAGGCTCAGCGTGTTAAGCTGGCTTCATTCCTGGGTAAGGGACAGAGTGGCGCGAAAGAACATATTTTGTTCGTCTTCGATGAGCCAACCACAGGTTTGCATTTTCATGACATCAAGAAATTGCTAGGCGCTATCAATGCGCTGGTAGAACAAGGCAACTCAGTGATCATCATTGAGCATAATATGGAAATGATCAAATGCGCCGACTGGATCATCGACCTTGGTCCTGAAGGCGGTGACAATGGAGGAACAATAACGTTCGAAGGAACTCCGGAAGAGTTGGCTAAATTAAAGAATAATCATACGGCGAAGTATTTGAAGGAGAAGCTGTAAAAGCTAAAAGTTTAAAGCTGAAAGCGAAAAGTGTGGAGTCATCCGATGAATTGTTAATGAATCTCTGGATTGATATTTATTATGCAAGGGTGTTAATAGATATTCACCGGATGACTACTCAAGAACACGAAACTATTTCCTCCTAATTCCAATCACATTCGGTATTTCCCAAAAATGATCGTTGTTGTCATTCTCTACAAAGCCTGTTTCGTAGCTTCCCATTTTTTCCAGTTTTAATTTTGGGTGGTTGACATAGAAGGATGCTTCGGGACCTCCTTCCAGGTACATGAGTCTGGTGAGGGCAATTGGAAGACTCTGTAGGATATTGATGTAATCAAACACTTTGTATGGCGAGCGGACAAAAATAAATAAAATGTTTCCGCTCTTGTCTTCGCCGAGTAATACCATGCTCCATTTCTTCTCCTGAAGCTGCCAGGTATTTTTACCATTACAATCTATCATGCGCAGCGATTGAGAAAAAGATCCATACTGCTCTTTTTTAACTGTCCAGTTTTCGCAGGATAGATCAATGATATGAGCCTTTGGTAAGGAGCTGTCTTTAGGGTTAAAAGCAAAAATAGATTTATAGGCAGGATTTAGATTGGGGTTATTGATGTATTTCCCATTTTTCATATAACCGGTTGAAGTCATGAAATCACCTTCAAGTTTGAACATGCTTGAGTTAACGCAGGCGATCAGATTGTTTTCTTTGGCCCAATCAGTCACTAATTTCTTGTTTGACTTTTTTTGTCCTGCGCAAATCAGATCGAAGCTGAAATAATTAGGATCAATTTTCAGGATATCAATCTTGGAATCCGCAATAGTGGATTTAACCGGAGATAAAACGGAAGCGTAATTCAAGCCTGCCTCAAGCTGTGTCCATTGGATTTGAGTTTGAGCAAAAGTAGATTTGAGCAATCCGAATAAAAGTAAAAATAGAAACTTATACATTGGCAAATTTTTTCTTCATAATGCACAAATATTAAGAAAGATACATAAAACTCATAAATTTAAACTGACACAAAATTAATTGCATCACCCTCGCTGTCATCCTAACGAGGGAAGGATGTGGAATGAATATAAAACTCAGATGCTTCCTTCGTCAGCATGACAGGCAAAAATGCCTGTCTGTTAGTCCGAAACAATAAGCCTGGAATTCATCGAATGATTAAACAGCAGCAGATAAACTAACAACCATCAACCCGCAGGCTTACTCATTCTCAGGGTCCATGATGAGCATGCTCCAGCCATCGGATTCGCCGGAAGTCGGCTTTTTCCTGGAGGCGACCGCTTCATTGATCTTCTTGTGAAACTTCCAGCAGGTTTTTTGCCGTAGCGCCAGGATCTCCGAAAGCTCAAGGTCTGTGATCTTTTCTTTATTCGCATACACCAGAAAA
>DATMOV010000403.1:0-2133 GCA_035568055.1 Cytophagaceae bacterium | reverse complement strand
GCGACCTTTTAAGGCAAGCTGATAGTAAAGAAGAAAATGTAATCAAGTTTTTAGATGGGGCTACATTCAACGTGGAATACCGTATGGATGCACACTCCATACAGCTTACAAAAGCATATAAAAATCTGAAGGGAAATGTGATGATTGACTGTAGCCGGCGGTTACTTCTGGGGGCTGTAATGAATATTATTGATAATTCTATTTATTGGCTGGAAGTAAAAAAGAAACGGCTTGCAAAAACAAGTGAAACATTTACAAAGAAAATATACATAGATGTTGTTCGGCATCAACCAGGTTATCTCGATATAATTATTGCCGATAACGGGTCTGGTTTTACTATTCCCAAATTCCAGTTAACAAAACCATTTATTACAGGTAAAGCTGATAATATAGGAGGGATGGGTTTGGGACTACATATTGTTGCGGAGGTGATGAAAGTTCAGGAAGGATTTATTAAATTCCCTGAAACCGGGGAATATGACCTCCCCGAAGAATTTCAAAGGGGGGCTATAACGGTACTGAAACTTAAACAATTATCTCATGATACTTCCCAATAATGGAAAAGTGATTGTCTTTGATGACAAGGTCGAGGACGTCGGCCCTCTTTTATCTATACTTTCTAAAGAACAAATTCCATATTTATATTATCACGATGAATATGCGGAAGATCTTCCGGAAAAAGCCGTTGAGAATGTAAGACTTGTATTTTTAGACCTTGAACTGGTAACAAATAATCCTAATAAAAAAAACCTTATAGCGCCTATTGCACAGCGCCTTAAAAGAGTACTCTGCCCCAACAGTCTCTATATACTTATTTACTGGAGTACCAAGGAAGAAAAATATCGCGCGGAACTTGAAAAAGAATTTGAGAGTGGACTGCTGGCATATAAACCCTTAAAAATGCTTTCGCTAAATAAAGCAAAGGCAAAAGATGAGGGACTGGAATATATAAGAATATCGCTCATGAATGAACTTAAAGAATTCAGTGCGTTAAATGCATTTATGTTATGGGAATCATCCGTCAATAATGCAGCCGGTTCCATCACAAACCATATTTGCTCAATTTTTAAGAAGGACGAAAAATGGGATGTTAATATGCATGGTATGCTTTACCAGCTTGCTAAATCACAAGGGGGAACAGACGCTATAAAGGGATTAAATAGTTATCAGTTGCTTGAACTGGCGCTGGATGTGATCAATACAAACCTTATAGAATCCGTTGAGAAAAACTTTCAATCTGTTGAACAAACTATTACACTTGGAGAGATCAAACAGGCCGGAACCGGCATGTCTGATGATGAAAGAATAAAGCTTAATACCAAAATACATCTCATGTATGCTGATAAGTGCTTTAAGCATTTTTATCCAGGTAATTTATACATACTTGAACAAAATGACATTGGTAATGAAATAATACAAAGAAATGTTAAGGACGATGCTAAAAAAAATATTACTAAAGACAACTCAAAACTGATTTGCCTTGATATTACTCCAGCATGTGATTATTCACAGGGAAAGAATTATTCCAGGATGGTCTATGGAATTTTAGTACACAAAGATTTTCTGACAAGAAAACAACTAAAGGATTTTGATTTCAGATACGATAGCTGTCCTATTATGAAATTCGACGAATATTCTTACATTTTAATCGATTTCAGATGTGTGCGTTCGTACTCAAGTGAACAATTTAAGGTTGAATTTAAGAAAGAACCTAAATTTAGGTTAAGAAACAATTTACTTTTAGATATCCAGGCGCAATTATCCAATCATATAAATAGGCCAGGGATTATTACGGTGTGATAAATATTATTTCCCCACATACTTCCATTCGATCTCCATCGCATTGATTTCATTTGCCTTTAAGGCATAGAACGTCATGTAGCCCTCCATGCGCTCAGCGCTATCAATGATCTGCAGAAGAAAATGGCAATGTGAAATACGGTTTGTTTCATTTAGTAATAATGTTAAACAAACAAAATTATCTTTAATCGTTCCGTTGATATTATAAGTAACCGATTCCCGTTCAGGATGACCGAATTCAGCCGTTGCCACCCCGCTGATCTTCCCGGCAAATTGTTTTATTTCAAAAGTATAATCGGTAGGAAAGGTCAGCGGGTAACCACGAGCAGTTTC
>DATMOV010000402.1:0-2899 GCA_035568055.1 Cytophagaceae bacterium | reverse complement strand
ACGATGATCCCAACTGATCAATATTTTGTGACGACAAGCGCTGATGGCATCTGGACCTCGTCGGATTTTTATTTGCGGTTAGCAGGTGCAGGAACTGAACTGCTAAAAGGAACAAGAGCAATCTCATCATCTGTGCCTGTTCCGTATTCATTAGGACCAGTTTACCATCGAAATGGATTTGAAAAAAGACATGCCGTTTATAATGCAACTGGAACACCCGGCTCCGGCTCAGGTTATTTTAATATTGATCCATGTTTTTATGATTCCGCAGTAGTGAGCAACACAGGTATTACAAGCCCATCGGTATCGATAGTAAATAATCCCTCCTTCACTAAAAGTGGTTTGTATAGTGTAATGGCAACCGGCACCCCTACATCGGGCTCTTCTGCTAATTATTATTACAAAACATCAGTGACAAAGATTGCTGTCAAAGCCAATATGCAATTAAGCTTTTGGAAATATTCTCTCAACAGTTTAGGACAATATACTTCAGTAGATTTATTGTTTCAATCAGGGAAAAGATTAAGCAGTTTACCTGCTTATGTAGATAGTGTTGGATATGCGATGACCCCGGCAGTGGCAAGAGGAAGAATAGGTAGCTGGCAAAAGTTCACTTGTCAGATAGGCGTAGGAGAATTGATTGGCGATACGATAACAGGAATTATCATTGGTTATGATAACCCGTCCACCAGCGGAAGTTATACCGCCTACTTTGATGATATAATCATAGAGGATGCAATAGCCTTAACACGCATGGAAACCCCCTACGGAGGTA
The DNA here is from genome assembly GCA_035568055.1 of Cytophagaceae bacterium. Taxonomy (GTDB): domain Bacteria; phylum Bacteroidota; class Bacteroidia; order Cytophagales; family Cytophagaceae; genus DATMOV01. The sequence continues at coordinate 2,124 of DATMOV010000402.1, read as the reverse complement.
CCGCATGGCCCATACCAGGTAAGATAGAGGCAGAAAATTATGATTATGGAGGAGAGGGAATAGCATATCACGATTATGAAGAAGAAAATAAATTGAACCAATTCAGGACAAATGAAGCGGTAGATATAGAATCAACGGGAGATGCAGGTGGTGGCTATGATGTAGGGTGGATAGAAACAGGGGAATGGTTAAAATACATGGTGAATGTACAAACGGCAGGAACTTACAGCTTAGAAGCAAGAGTAGCTTCTCCCAATACAGGAAAATCTTTGCATGTTGAATTAGATGGCGTTAATATTTCCGGAACCATTACTGTTCCAAATACTACCGGCTGGCAAACATGGCAAACAGTAAGTGTTACCACACCGGTGCTTACTACCGGTCAAAAAACATTAAAAGTTGTCATGGATACAGATGGATTTAATCTGAATGATGTAAATTTTGTATTGTTAACTCCTTTAAGCATTAATGGTGGAGCAGATCATAACACTATTGGAAATGCCACTACTGCTAAAGGAATATCCAGCATAGCTGTATATCCTAATCCTGTAAAAGCAGACGGAAATGTTAATATTCAGTTTGTTAACCAAGAGGCGGGAAAATATCAGGTTCGTTTGTATAATTATTTAGGTCAATCTGTTTTCCAAACGACTGTGAATGTAGCAAGCGGTATGTTCATTTATTCACTGGATTTGCTGCAGCAATTATCATCCGGTTATTATCAAATAGAGATCATTAGTGAATCAGGTTGTACGATGCAAAGAATAGTGATACAGTAATGTTACGTTAGAATCTGTATTGGCCAGGATTACCCATGGAAAGTTTAATACTTGCTGGAATACTTTGTTTTCTATAGAGGTTCGGCACTTGTAGAAAGTCAGGTAGAGAACTAATAAATCGCTTCCCTTTATATCGAGGAAAAGAGTGACACTAATTCTTTAGGTACTCTAATTGCACACATATTAAGTCAGTAATGTTGAAACTGGAAACGCTTTATTGTATTTCTTCCTCTTTAAATATATGTTTAAAAATCTTATCATACAGTTTTTGAGGCTTGAAGGGTTTTGTAATATAATCAGTAATACCGCAGCCAAATGCTTTTTCTTTTGTTTCCAGAAATGCTTCTGCGGTTAATGCAATGATCGGAATGATTTTGAATTTTGGATTTGTCAGTTTTCTTATTTCCATTGTTGCCTGGAAGCCATCCATCACTGGCATTTGAAGATCCATAAGTATTACATCATAGTTTCTGATTTTTACTTTTTCCAGTGCTATTAACCCGTTTGATGCAATATCTACATTCAGTTTTAAATTTTTCAAAATATTTTTTGTAAACAATTGATTCATCTCGTTGTCTTCTACCAGAAGTATCTCCAGTCCTTTTAATTTCTGATTCTGACCCTCAACAGATTTAGAGGAAAGAAATTTGGATGGAGCTATTTTAAATTTCAGAGTGAAATGAAATTTAGAACCTTTACCAAGTTCACTTTCAACGAGTATTTCACTGCCAAATAAGTGTAAAAGTTTTTGAGATATGGAAAGCCCAAGTCCTGTACCTCCGTACTTTCGGGTAATGGATGAATTTTCCTGAGCAAAAGGATCGAATATAACTTTAGATTTTTCAGAACTTATTCCAATGCCTGTATCTGTTACACTAAAATTCAAAATTATATCAGAATTGTTTTCCCCCATTACTTTACATTCAATGGTTACTTTTCCTTTATCGGTGAACTTGATAGCGTTACTCAAAAGGTTCGTGAGGATTTGTCCTATCCGGGTCGGATCACTTATAATGAGATCAGGAATTCCAGCATCCAGTATGGTACTTAACCCAATTCCTTTTTCTTCTGCCTGGGGATGAAATGGTAAAGTAAGGTTTTTGATCAGGTTTTTGACATTAAAATCTGTCTCCTCAAAATCAATTTTATTCGCTTCAATTTTATTGAAATCCAGTATATTATTAATAAGTATCAGCAGATTCTGTGACGAAATTTTTAATATCTCGATATTTTGAAACTGGTCTTCTCTCGGATCTTCCTGCAGTAAGTAGGTGGCTCCTATAACAGCATTTAGAGGAGTACGGATCTCATGGCTCATGATAGAAAGGAACTGTGCCTTGGCAAG
>DATMOV010000401.1:0-4433 GCA_035568055.1 Cytophagaceae bacterium | reverse complement strand
CGAAGATAAGTCATACTCCAGGCGGTTAGCAGAAGCATCATAATAAGTATAATGCAGCGATGGTTTTGATAGCCCCATTATTCCGAGAGAGGCTTTGAGGTCCCAAATCGCCCAGCGGCTGATCTTCGGCGAAAATTGAGGCCCTGCTGCAAGCCATCCTCCTTTATAATCTCCATAAGAAGTATATACAGTTTCATTATTATTATTATTATAGCCTTGATTTCCCCTGAGATATTGATCGACTCTGTTATAGTCAAACTGGTTTTTGAAGCCTGCAAGTTCAAAGCCTATACCCCATTTCTTTTCTTTGAAGTAATGGCATGCCTCGATATTGATACTCGTTCCATGTTTCGCCAAGCCGGCATTACTGTTACCAAAAGAGCTGCTGGCATAACTTGATATTGGCGATGCTGGACCGATCATTATTCCGAAATAGGATTGAGGAAATCTGCCATACATCTTGCGGTTGTCAGGTTTTATTCTGGCGCTGCCAAATTGATAAGTGAGGCCGATGCCTATATTTATCCCACCATATCGAATCAGTTTTTTATGGGTCGAAAAGTCGGAAAAAACAATCGCTCCGGTAGAATCTGTTTGTTTAAGATCGGTATTGAATTTGACTGTCGAATTTGATGAAGCTATTTGGACAAAAAGTTTCAAAGCCAATCTTTTTGAAAGATGAAAACGCAGGCCGGTGCTGAAAGTTCTCACTAATGATATGCCAAGTCCCATTCTTGAATTATAAGCAATGCTGGATGAATTTTTATCATGATAGGTATACTGGAATGAAGGTTTTGTAAAACCCATAATTCCCCAAGCATACCTGATGTCCCAGGTGATCCATTGGTTTAATTTAGAAGAATATTGCGGGCCAATGGCAAGCCATGCACCGGAATATTTTCCATATTTAGTAACCACAGTTTCATTTTGGGATAGATTCTGTTTAAAATTCCTGTCTATCTGCGAGCTATTATAGCCATTACTAAAAGATGTCAGATCAAATCCTAAACCCCACTTCTTGTTTTTAAGGTAAAAACAACCATCAATACTATTATATCTGCCGCTCTTTGCAAGCCCTTGATCTGATCTTGACAAATCCGATGATGAATAATCCCCTGTAGGGTTAGCTATTCCGCCAAGTATACTGATATATGATTGAGCTAAATCAATGCCAAATATTTTTCTTTTGCCATTCTCATACTTTATCATCTTTATTTCAGACGAAGGCATGCTGAATGTTACAAACTCCGGGTCGTCAAAGTTTTTATATTTTACTAAAGTATCATCAACCTGAACGATTTTGGTTTTAAATTCCTCGCCGTTTTTTTTCACAATAATATCCTGGGCAGCAGCTTCAAAGAAAAAACATGGGAGCGAAAGAACAGCAGTAAAAAATAATAATCTGCGCATAAAATTAATCAGGGGGATAAAACCAAGATCCAAAATACAAAAATGCCTGTTATTAAAAAAATCAATATTGCTTCCAGACATTGCGAAATGAAAAAGAGCCTCTCTATCCGAAAGGCTCTTTTTGTTTTTTTAATCTTTTCCTAAGGAATTCTTGGGGATAGTCCTTGAATCATGCTCTCAGTTCATCGGTAAATCAATCAGTAATATTTCAGCATTTTCATTTATCTTAATATCCACTTTTTCAAAATTGCTGATGCCAATTGCGTCGCGACGATTTAGCTTTTCTCCATTGATCTCTACACTGCCTTCGAGGATAAAAATATAGGCTCCGTTTTCCGGCTTGCGGATTTTATAGCTAGTATCTTTTCCCTTTTCAAAGTCACCCAAAGAAAAGTACGCATCCTGGTTGATCCATACACCACCATCATTGGTATCCGGGGAAACCACCACCTGGAATTTATTTTTTCTGTCTTCGTGCGTATAGGTCTTTTGCTCGTATCGCGGCTTGATATCTTCTATTTTTGGGAAAATCCATATTTGCAATAGTTTAACATAATCGGTTTTTGAATTGTTAAATTCTGAATGCACAACACCTGTTCCGGCAGACATAATCTGTACATCATTTTTTCTGATCACAGATTTATTTCCCATATTATCCTGATGTGCAAGGTCACCTTCAAGTGGAATGGTCACTATTTCCATGTTGTCATGCGGGTGGCTTCCAAAGCCTTTGCCTGCCGCGATGGAATCGTCATTAAGGACCCTTAAGGTGCCGAAATGGGTTTTGGCCGGATTATAATAGCCTGCGAAGCTGAATGAATGGCGGGCCTTAAGCCAGCCATGATCCGCGGCTCCTCTGTCTTCTGATCTGTGTACTACGGTTTTCATTTTTTCCTCCTTCTTTAAGTTTTTGTTATTCTGTCCGGATGCATCAAAGATTAATATGCTGCTCAATACCAGAAAATATATTTTTCTCATTTTTGTTTCCGTTCCAGGATTTTAAATAAATGTATAAACAATTAATGTTATAACATATATAACGTATAATAACTAAAAAGGGTTTACTCAGTGGTGAATTTCAGTCAAAACCATCTAAATAAGACCCTTTTAAATTTCTTGCAGGAAAGAATTATTAAAGCACAATCCTCTCTTTCCTAAATCCTTATTTCTATTTCTGCCCAAACACTTTTTTCAAAATGTCACTGGTGCGGGCCATTGGATCCTTGCGGATCTTCAACTCTTCTTCAGCTACAGTCACAAATAAGCCTTTTAAAGCTTTGTGGGTGGTATAGGCGACAAGGTCAGTTTCCACTTTAGTTCTGGTAGTTGGCAATTTATTATACAAAGTAGCAAGTTCAGTCCATTTGTGAGTAGCGGTGGTATTGTCAAGGGCGGTTTTCACAGGAGGGGCGAACCTGGTATATAATGAATCGTATGTGGTATTTCTTAAATAAATAGTGGCTGCGCTGTCAGAGCCTGTTAATATGCCCTTGGCATCTGTAAAGCTCATGTTTGTTATAGCACTTTTAAAAATCGGTGCCGCTTCTTTTGCTGCCTGCTCAGCGGATCTGTTGAGTGTAAGCTCAAACTCATCCACTTTTTTTCCATAGCCGATGTCTCTTAGAGTTTTGGCTACTTTTTGCGCATCAGGAGGGAAGGGAATTCTTATTTTTGGGTTAAGGTTATAACCATCCTGTTTATTTAAAATTGCTGAAGCATTGCCTGAACCTTTTGTAAGCGCTTCCTTTAACCCTTGTATGATTTCGCTTTCTGTGAGTCCTGTACCTGTGCCGTTGGTTTCCTGAGCTATGATTTTAGATACTTTACCTTTAGGGATTTTTATTTTATTCAGATCAATCTGCGCCCACGCGACTGTGGACAGGAAGCTTATACATATTAAAGCTGGAAATATTTTTCTCATGGTTATTTATGTTTACTTGTTTTACTATTTATTTTCTTCAATAATTACCTGCTCATCTCTTTTTCTAAGTATCATAGCGAAAATGAAGGTGAAAACTATGCCGATAATTAATTTTTCAGTGAATGCCGAACTTGCCTGGCTACCAGGGCTGAATGCTTCGATAATCATGTTAGTGCTTTGTACAATATCTTCCGTTTTTTTCATTTCCGTCAGAAATCTTTTATTCTCACTTAATGCGAAGTTAAGGATATCATTGTTCCCGAATTTGAAATACAAATAGTTTGCCAGAGAATATATGGCTGCAAGCACAGTAGTAATAACAAGACCGGATAATAAAGCGCTTACATAGCTTATGCGTCCCAAATATTTTTTCATCTTCGTTTCTTTTATACCTATGTAAAGCAAAACAATCTGAAAAACATAGACCAGAAGAAGCCATACTTTGGCAAAGCCCGTTTGGTACCATTCAAAATAATTGCCTCCGATGATCCATGCGCTGATAATAATTCCTGAAATGATGCCGTATATAATAGAGATCTTCATTGGTAGAGTTTCTGAAAAATTAAAATTAACAAATCGGATGCAGAAAATCGCTTGTGTTGCCTTTAATATTTCGGAAGAGAGGAAGACATTTTACTCTAATGTAACCTTATCTCCGATCAGTTCTCACTTGGGATTTTTCTAATCAGGTTTATCCTCAGTGATCTTGCCCAAGGTATAAATACTGAATAGTATTAATATTTTCTGTACGCTTAAACCTAAATGTGCTATGTAGGTTTAATGATGATTAATAAAGAAATATGCTGCTTTCAGAAATCATCAAACAGAAAATACAAAAAGAAGGACCTGTTTCTTTTCACGATTTCATGGAAATGTCTCTGTATTATCCCGAATTGGGATACTATACTTCCACGAAGGACAAAATAGGAACAAAGGGAGATTATTATACTAGCCCGAATCTTACTCCTGTATTCGGGGCAATGATTGCACATCAGCTTGAAGAAATGTGGAGTATATTAGGAGAAAAAAAATTCACCATTGTTGAGTATGGCGCGGGAACGGGTTCTCTTTGTCACGCCATTCTTGATTTTTTTAAAAACAA
>DATMOV010000400.1:0-5361 GCA_035568055.1 Cytophagaceae bacterium | reverse complement strand
TATTTATAATTTCAATTGCTGCTCTTGCCGGCCTTACTTCAGTTCTTATTGTGATGCTGCTTGGACAGTCAAGAATTTTTTACGCGATCTCTAAAGATGGCTTGCTCCCGCACAATCCTTTTGGTGAGCTGCACCCCAAATTTAAAACCCCATACAAGGCTTCAATTTTAACAGCGCTTGCTGTTTCGCTGGTGGCTGCTTTCACTCCAATTGATTCGATTTCAAAAATGGTAAATATAGGAACTCTGCTCGCCTTCGCCATGGTATGCGGGGCTGTCTGGCTGATGCGTCAAAACGAGCCGACCAGGCCAAGGCAGTTTAAGGCGCCATTTATTAATTTCGTCGCCCCTATGGGAATACTATTTAACGTAGGCATGATGCTCACGCTCGGCTGGGAAAACTGGGCCCGGCTAGTTATCTGGCTCCTGATAGGCATCGTTATTTATTTCTTATACGGAAGAAAGAAAAGTAAATTACAGACAGAATAAAAAAGGAAATTGGATTGAAGGGAGTGGATATTTTTAATTAATCCCAAGTACCAGCACATAATCAGAAAAGGCTCGCTTAGCGAGCCTTTTCTGATTATAAAGAACTGGTGAAATTCTGGTACTGAATGCAAAATTCTTTGTCAGTATAAAATTTAGATAAATTATTTGCCAGATTATTGCATAAGTCAATAGTCCAATAATTATTACTTCAAAATATTTGTTTCCCCGGCCTTCTGTTCTCTTTGTCGCAAGTAGTATTAAAGCCCCAATGATAAACATGATTGTCAGAAGTGCCGGTAAATAGTAGTCGAATAGGCCTAATTCAGTCTTTGGAGATTGGGTAAATATGTCAAAGAAGAAACTTAATAATAGCAGCATCAGCCCAGTCAGTACTATTACAATAAGTATTATTCTCATCTGTCGAAGTCTAATTTAATACCTTGTCTTTTGAATTTTTTCGTTTACACGTCACTGTCCATGGAGCCGACCCAATTGCTTGCCATAACGACACGGTGTTATAGGCAGGCTATTTTATTTTTCTTGCGGAGTTGTGAATTCTAAGGATGGTAATTTTGCTTTTCTGAAATCGATAAAATATTCTGTAATTACCTTCAATAAGTTCTCTTATAGTTTGATCATCCTTTTCCGGAACAATTCTACCTGATTTCGGAAAGTCAACAAGTTGGTCTACACGTTCAATTAATTTTGAAACGAATCGTTTAGCGTAAAAGTCCGAATCCAATGATATATAATCATCAATTGCGCGTAAGTCTTTCAAAGACCTCTTCGTCCAGCTTATTTGTGCCATTTGGCAACTAGCTTTTTAACCTTGTCGTGACTAACGGTGTTGCCTGCTTTAGCGTCTTCAAGTCCTTCGTCAATTTTTTGAATAACAATAAGTCGTTCAAGAAATTCGTCAAGTTTGAATTCTTTAGGAAGTTCATTTAATGTATGAATGACAGTTGATTTTTTCATGATATAAATATAGGAAAAATAGAGGGAAGTTGCACTTGGTTTCGTGATACCCAAGATGCTCTTGCTTGCCACTAACGGCTGTGTTGTTTTCCGGTGCGGGTTTTAAAGCGTAACACTGTCCGCCTACACCGAACTAAATATAAAGAATAACTATTGACTTACCCACCGAACCCCGCACTGAAAATAGCGCGTTGTTGTGCGTTCGGCTTTCTTTTTTGGTTAGGCGAGCTTAACAAAGTTGTCTTCGAGTTTTACATTAAAATTTATCTCTGCCTTCAATGCTTTGAAAACTTTTAAAATCGTGTCAATTGTCGCACTATTGGCACTACTCTCAAGTTTGGAAATTTGGGCTTTCTGAACACCTACCAGTCGGCCCAGCTCTTCTTGTGTCAAGTTACGTTCTTGTCTTGCAGTCTTTATCATTTTCCCCAAAACGTCCATTCGAAGTTCATATTCATATTCGTCACGCTTTTTCGTCCCGACTTTGCCGATATACTTTTCTTTCATTTCGGCAAGCGAATATGTCTTATTTTTTTTAGTTGCCATATGATTACATTTTTATTTGCTCTTAAAATACTTTTCTCTCAATCGAACGGCTCGGTCAATTTCGTTAGCCGGAACTTTGTCAACCTTTTTAATGAAACCATGGGTTGCTATCACCAAAGTTTTTTTGTTGTCAGCCTTGTCCCAAAAAGCAAGAAGTCTGATTTGAAGTCCTGCAAATTTTGTTCTTAGTTCCCAGATGTCAGTTTGCAGCTTCTTAAACAATTTCGGGTCATTGGTCTGTTCAGCAAGGTCAATGTTGTATAATATTTTTTTGATGGTCTTTGGGTCAAGTTCTGCTATAAACTCATTTGCTTCTTCCATAAACCTTGTCTCAAAATACTTCATTCTTAATTCTCCTTTATTAAACGTTACAAAGATAAGAAATGTTTCCATATTTGGAAACAAAAGTTTTTAGAATGCGGGTTCGTTTGCTTTTTAGCTGACGCACAACAATAAGTGTCGTTTTCGGTGCGGGTTTTAAAGCGTAACACTGTCCGCCTACGCCGAACTAAATATAAAGAATTACTCTTGACTTACCCACCGAACCCCGCACTGAAAACAACACGTTGTTACCAAACGTTTATATTCTTTTAACCATCCATTAAGGTTCTTCGCGAGCAGTCTATTTTTTCTGAATTGAATTAGTAAGTAAATTTAATTTTTTTTGAGCCTTTTCTAATTCTTGCAAATCTATTAATGGCAAATTGATTGTCCGTATACAAGATCCATCAATATCTTCTAATTCGATATATGTAGAATGGGATAGACATACGCTTCTCCATATTGAGATATTTTTAACTTTAATATTGTATTCCTCAAATCTATCTGATTCTGCAATAAAAATCCTGTCATTTATTTTTCTCCATGATGTATATTTGCAATAATGCCAAAATACATTCTTGGTTCCAATAAAAATCTGATCACTTTCACAATAACCACCGTCATCAGAGTGAAACATACCAGTTCCTGGGGCTCCCGACCCCTTAAAAAAAGTTACAATAGTCAACATGGTGTCATCTATATCAAATTTTTCTTGGATAAAGTCAGGTAATATTTCCTTGTTAATTTCCCTATCAATAAATATTGTTTGAATAATTGAAGACTCAGTAAAATTTATTTCTTCCATAATATATTAATTCTGAACTTCATTACTTTTAACTGAAACTGAAATTTTGTCATTAATAACTTTCCATGCATTAGGAAATTTTGAAAAATTATTTTCTGACAAAATTGGATTTCTGTAATTATTTGTCTCAAAGCAATACTCATAAGTATTTAATTCTGGCAATGCTTCCAACCATTGCTTTTTACTTCTTGTTATAATTATCACTGGCTTTCTTATTAATGCCTCCCGAAGCAAATGAAATGTATACTCTTGTGATGGAAGATAATTGGAATTAGGAAAATATTTTTTTATTAGTTTTTTAGGGATTTCTCTGAATTTTATTGAATGATAAGGGAAAAATTGCACAATTGATATATGACTTTTAACAATTTCTAACGGGTAAATTTTTGTGAGTTTATTGAGTTTTTTTTCCCAATACGGTGAAAGTAACTTCTCAGAGGTTGGAACAGTGTCTTCGATTAAATTTCTTAAGTATTGAGATATTCTCTCAGTGTCATCATACACACCGTTATCTTTTTCCTTTTGATCGTAGCCAGGATTTGTTAATAATAGTAAAATATCGGAAGTTTTAATATTACTATATGCCGATGGGAAAACCGTATCATATATCTTAAATTCATCTGAAATAGATTTATTGAATTCATCAATTACAGGTCTTTCTTCCTTTAATGAATACCTATCTAATCTTCCAATGTCTCCATCAAAAATATTTGTCCAAGGATTTTGCATACGTATGTCATATCTTTAAATGTTTGGTAACGATTGTATAAACTCAACAGTTGAGTTTATTTCTTATTTGGTTCTTTTAACTCTATTCTTAAAAAAATGATATAATGCAAAGCTAAACTTTTGAAAATCAATGTTGAGCTTTTTTTATTAGTTCAAATTTTAAAGATTCAGATTGTCCAATGGACTTTTAATCTGATCCATGCCCTTGCGTGGTGGTGGATCTTAAACAGAATAATTTCTGAATTTTTTTCCATAGTTTGATTGTCAGGTAGCTGAATCCTGAAATTAATATAACAATAATGATTAATAATTAAGAGATCAATAGCTACCTCTCTGCACTCAGCACCCAGTACTCTAAAACAGAAAAGGCCCGCCTATGCGAGCCTTTTCTGTTTTATGAATGTACTAACTATTAAGCTTTCAGGCTTTCTTTTTTAGCCACTGTTTCTTTTTTAACCGGGGCCTTTTCTTCAAGCTGTTGCTTGCTTGCAAAGTCTACCACAATTGGGGAGGCTATGAAGATAGAAGAATAAGTTCCGAAGGTACAACCTATCAGCATGACCATAGAGAAACCTCTCAGCGTCTCTCCACCGAAGAGAAAGAGCACAAGACTTACGATGAATACTGTAGCAGCAGTAATAATTGTACGGCTGATCGTATCATTGATTGCAAGGTTCATAGTTTTACTTAAATCAAGCCTTGGGTTAAGTTCCATAGTTTCCCTGATCCGGTCAAACACCACCACCGTGTCGTTGATGGAGTAACCGATAACAGTAAGGATCGCGGCGATAAATATCTGGTCTACTTCAAACGGGAAACCGATCAACTCAGCAATTCCATAAGCAGCAATACACATCAGCACGTCGTGGCCAAGTGCAATAAGTCCGCCGGCACCGAACTGCCATCTTTTGAATCGCATAAATACGTAAAGGAAAATTGCTATCAGCGAAAGAATGACTGCAATGGCTGAAGTTCTCTTGATATCATCAGCAATAGTAGCCCCTACTTTGGAGGATCCTTCTACAACTGGGTGTAAAGAACTATAGTCCTTAAGGCCTTCGTTAAGAGCAGCTAGTACTTTTCCATCAGCAGCTTCAGACTCGTCATCGACGAGGTAACTTGTAGTGATTTTCAGCTTGGTATTCTCTCCGTATGTTTTTACCTCAGTACCTTTATTCTCAAAAGCACGAATCATTATTGATTTAAGATCGCTGGCCTCAACAGGCTTATCGAATTTTACAATATAAGATCTTCCGCCTTTGAAATCCACACCCATAGTAAGTCCGCCTTTATAGATAATGGCAGCGAAGCCGATTACGATGAGTGTTGTGGAGAAGAAGTACGCCTTCTTTCTGGCACTGATAAAATCAAAATTCAAATTTCTGAAAAGGTTTTTACTAAATCCTGTTTCAAATGATTTAGCATTGACCATATTCTTTTTGTCCATCCACTCCAAAATTACCCTGGTGATATAAACAGAGGTAAAGAATGAAGTGA
>DATMOV010000399.1:0-3812 GCA_035568055.1 Cytophagaceae bacterium | reverse complement strand
ATGAATGAGAAAAAATCAGGAGCGGAAATATAAGTTTGCGGTTCTTTGGATGCTGGATCGAAGAACTGGCTTTTGTAAGCTTTAATTGCTTTCACTTTTTTCTCCCATTGTTTGCTGATGTCCACTACAAAGTCTGGCACGATATATCTGTCCTGGATATAATGGAATACTGCTCTGGGCCTCCATTCCTTCTGATTTTTATTTTCATCTCTGGTTTCAATTTTACGAAGGCCTGAAAGAAAACAAGCTCTTGATACAAGTTCACTGCCGCGGCCATGATCAGGATGGCGGTCGTGTATTGCATTGGCCAATACTATTTCGGGCTGATATTTTCTGATGAACCTGACCAGTTCAAGATTGTGTGCTTCATCATTTTGAAAAAAACCATCTGCGAACAGAGCGTTTTCTCTTACGTGGATGCCGAGAATTTTTGCCGCTGCCATTGCTTCCTTATCTCTAAGCTCTGCGTTTCCGCGTGTGCCAAGCTCGCCCCGGGTAAGGTCAATGATCCCTACTTTTTTTCCTTTTGAGATTTGTGAAAGGATGGTACCGGCGCAGGAAAGTTCCGCATCATCAGGATGGGCAGCGAATATCAGAATGTCTAATTTCATACTTTATGATTGAAAATAATAATTGACAATTTGCAAAATAAAAAAACAATTGACTGTTCGCGAAAATATTTTTCCTAATTGCCAATTCAATTATTTTTTGTCAACTGATCCTGCCACTTCACTATCTTATCCTAAGTTTGCGTCCAACTTTCAGCATAGTCCTGGAGCTAATCCTGTTAAGATTACAAATAGTGCCGATAGAAACACGGTATTTTTTACTTATACTTCCGAGGTTTTCTCCTGAGCGTATCGTATGATAAACCACTTTCCTTGCTGTGCGCAGATATTCGAAATGCTCAGGCGTTAGTTTAAAAATTCTACTTCTGATCGTTCCGGCGGGGAAATCGTATACAAATTCCGGGTCTATCGGATTGCCTTCATACCTTACTTCAAAATGAAGATGCGGCCCAGAACTCCTGCCTGTATTGCCACCGAGCGCTATACGTTCACCTGCCCTTACCAACTGCCCTACTTCTACTTCTTGTTTGCTTAAATGGCCGTAAAGGGTTTCTACTCCGTTATAATGTCTTAAGACCAGGTAATTTCCATATCCTCCCGGATCATATAATCTGATCCTTACAATACCGTCAAAAGCGGCAACAACAGGATCTCCTATGTCGAGCTTAAGATCTGTGCCATAATGCCAGCGATAATGCCTCATTCCAAATTGAGAGGTGATATTGCTTGGGCTTATCGGCATAGACCAGCCTGTACCTATTAAAGAATCGTAAAGAGCGATAGGAATGGTATCTTTAAAATTAGCCCCGTCTATTTTATATGGATTAATACTTCTGGAATCCCAGATAGAATAATATTGGGCAATCGTTACCCAGATAGAGTCTATGTTTAATTGTTCCTGTTCTTCCACTACGCTCAGCTCACCTTGCTCTGAGGAAGTATCTTCATTGATAAGATCCGGTTCTCTGTGTGGATTAAAATATACAGGATTTTGCGCATTTGAAGAATCCGCGAATTCCTCTTCAAATAAAATACCCGATGTATCGGGCGCGGTATATTGAATAGCCGGTGCTTTAATATGGAAGAAATCCTTATTCTTCTTTTTATTATCAGGAGGCTGAGCTAATAATGACTGGCATCCCAGCACCAGGAACAAGAACAGGAAATAAATATAATTCATTTAATAAATTCATTTAATGAGCAACCTCAATTGCCGCCAGATATCTTTCGGCATCGAGTGCGGCCATACATCCTGTTCCGGCAGCAGTCACCGCCTGCCGGTAAATATGGTCCTGCGCATCGCCACAGGCGAATACTCCTTCGACATTTGTTCGGGAAGATCCCGGAATGGTTTTTATGTAACCATTTTCATCCATATCAAGCCACTCCTGAAAAATTTCAGTGTTTGGCTTATGCCCGATGGCTACAAAAAAACCTTGTATAGGTATTTCTCTTTTTTCGCCGGTTGTGGTGTCTCTGATCCTGAAAGCTTCCACCTGATGCTTACCAAGTATTTCATCAGTTTCAGAGTTCCATAGAATTTCTATGTTGGGAATATTCATCACTCTCTTTTGCATGATAATAGAAGCCCTCATCTGTTTACTTCTCACTAACATGTATACTTTTTTGCAAAGCTTGGAAAGATAGCTTGCTTCTTCGCAGGCTGTATCGCCGCCGCCAACAATCGCGACATCCATATTTCTATAGAAAAATCCATCACAAACAGCGCAGGCCGAAACACCGCTGCCATTTAAACGTGCTTCAGATTCCATGCCCAGCCATTTTGCTGTGGCTCCGGTAGCGATAATAACTGTATCCGCATATATCAGATGAGATTCATCAGTGATCACTTTATGTTTGGGCCCTTTAAAATCAACCCGTGTAGCCATACCATACCTGATATCTGTGCCAAAACGCGCTGCCTGTTTCTGAAGGTCTTCCATCATCTTCGGCCCCATGATGCCTTCAGGATATCCCGGAAAATTTTCCACGTCATTGGTGATCATCAATTGTCCGCCAGGCTCCATTCCCTGATACATAACAGGTTTTAAACCGGCACGGGCGGCATAAATTGCCGCGGTATAGCCCGCAGGGCCAGACCCAATTATCAAACACCCTACACTTTCTTCTGACATATTTTAAAAAATTTAATGAGTGCCCGAATTTCGTTAAAATAATAGATTTTAACAAAAATCATTATGGTCAAAACACCTTATACAAGGAAAAGTTCGCAAATGAGCCGGTCAAAAAATATTATCCGGCCATTCCCAATTCAATTTCTTATCTTATTTTTGAAGAAATTTTATTTATGGCAACAACAGGAGATTTATCAAGAGGCTGTTTTATCAGGTTTAATAATGAATTGGTTCAGGTGCTTGAATATGAACATAGAACACCTGGAAATCTAAGGGCTTTTTTTCAGGTAAAAATGAGAAATGTGAGAACGGGAAAATTGGTGGAGAACCGTTTCAGGGCTGGTGAAGAGATTCAATTTGTGAGGGTAGAAACAAATGGTTTTCAATATTTATATAAAGATGGAGATAGCCTGGTATGCATGAATAATGAGACTTTTGACCAGGTTTATATCCCTGAAATACTTTTTGGTCAGTCCGCTAAGTTCCTTAAAGAAGGTATTCATGTTAAAATATCTTTTGACAATGATATTCCTGTTTATGCAGAACCTCCACTGCATGTGGAACTTGAAGTTACTTATACCGAACCAGGGAAGAAGGGAGATACGGCTACCAAGACTTTGAAACCGGCAACCCTGGAAACAGGTGCTGTCATTAGTGTGCCTCTTTTCATCGAAATCGGTGAAAAAATTAAAGTGGATGCAAGTGAAGGTGCTTATGTAGAAAGGGTAAAATAATTCTCACTTGCAGACGAGAAAAATTTCTATGTTTCATTGCAATAGTTCCACGCAGCGGGCTAACTTTATGTATATTCTATATTCCTTTAGGTATTCACTTCTAACGATCGCTTCAATGAGAAAAAATTTGTTGTTCAATTTTCAAAGAGTGTTTGACTATGCCGTATTGAGCTGCCTTCTTGGAGTTATATTCTCTTATTATGGTGATGTGTTCTCTACCGCTACTATGCTAATTTTCTACGCAACAGCCTACGCAGTATTTCTTGATTAGCTTATTCAGAAAAAATAATTATATTGATAATAAAAATTTAAATAGTTATATTTCTTTTTGAATTTCTAGGAAAAGAAATAATTTTTCATTATATTTAACTATT
>DATMOV010000398.1:0-6753 GCA_035568055.1 Cytophagaceae bacterium | reverse complement strand
AAGCGATCACTACCCAGTAATATTTTTTTCCGCTGGTACCGGTAGAAAAAGAATAGCTTAGCGTAGGGCTGGGAACAGCAACAGGAAAACCGCTCAAGAGACCAATTCCATTGGCCTGGTTATAAATATATACCTGGAACGTATCAGCATCAATGACGCTTCCCCATTGAAGAGCTACCGGAGAAACCTGAAGTGTAGAACTGGAATTAGGCATTGGCACTGAATCAGGTCCTATCCTGTCAAGGGTAAAAGACCGTAATGGGGAATAGGCAGTGCTTACAGCTCCATTAATCCCTCTTACTTTCCAGTAGTAAACCCTGTCTTTTGAAAAAGCATAATATATGGATGGATTATACGAAGTCGTGCTGATAATACTATCGCTAAACAGAGAGGTAGTTGAACCGCTGTCAATGACAATCTCATACTTACTGGCGCCATAAACTCCCTGCCATTTAAAAAGAATAGCAGCGTTATTTGTGATCAGATTATCATCGGGGGATAATAAAACAATGCTTTGATTGGCCAGAGAGCCTGTGTCAATCCGAATAGAGTATGTCACATAATTTGTATGGCTGCTGCCATTCTCAGCCCGCACCCTCCACTGATATGTCCCAGGCCTTAAAGAATAAGTAACCTTTGTACTTTTAATAATTGTATCCAGGATATATGAGCCGGTAGAATCAAATGAAGGTTTTGCAATCTGAAGATTATATTGGGTAGCTGATTTAACAGCACCCCACCAGTATTGCTGGGAATAGCTTTGGGAAATAGTATTGTTGGCAGGGCCATAGATGTTTACCACATCGTGTGACAAATTATGTTCAAAGATATCGCTGCACGATACGATAAAGGTGGCAAAGAATAAATAAATGATCAGCCTAGCTTTCATTGTTTTCTGATTCTGTAATTACAATATTCTGAAGATATATTGTCAGTGATAATTGAGTTCTTTTGGTTTTAGTATCTACATAAGATTTAAAATCTACACTGGATACCCTGCCGATCTTATTTACCTGCTCCAGTTCATGAAGAAGCCTGAGCAGATTCACAAAATTTCCTTCTGCCACAATGATGCTCGATTCCACTTTGAAATCCTTCTCCTGAGTGGAAATTACTTTAGGCAGGTTCTTTAAAATTACGTTATTTTTCTGACAAAAATTACTCACAACCTCTAAAATATACTCGTGATTCCTAACAGAATCAGACAGGTAATATTTAAAATGGGTATTAAGCCTGCTTAGCTCATTTTCAAGTTTTTTTATATTCGCAGGAGCATTTTGGGCTTGCTTCAATTTTGACTCCAGCTCGTTCATCTGTTTATACTTGGCGATATTGCCACTGATTAAGGAAAAATAAATAAGGATAAAAGCTACAAAGGCTCCTCCTATAAAATAAACTGTCTTCTTTTTATATGTCAGGTTATCCAGCATCAGCGCAATTCAATTTGTATTTTAAAATCGCCCTCTTTATTCTTTTCATTATATGCGTAAGTATGCACCTTTACTTCTTTGACCCAATCAAATTTTTTCATCTCTTTCATCCAGGGATTTAGCTCTGTGGCTGTAGTGCAATGACCCAAAATAATGATAATGCTATTATTGAAAATAAGCTTCTTCTCCGAAGTGCTTGCTTTGTCATTAAAGGAATTTACTGCAAGCTCTGTAAGTTTCACAGATGGAGGAATGGTGGATGCAATGCGGTCTGAAAAATAGGAGATCTTTGAATCTTCCAGCCAGCCTGATTCTTTTAAAAAAATTTCTTTTTCTTTAATCTGAGCTCCAAGACTGTCAAGCTTATTCAACATGAGCTGATACCCTCTTTGCTTTGACCCAAGATTTTTATTTTTACTATCCAGGTAAAAAGAAAGAAAGATATTGACAGTAATAATAGCAATGAATACAGAGCAAATAATAATTGTCAGATATTTGAGCAGGTTTTTATATTTATACTCCTGTGCTCCTTCTTTTATATGCTCATCCTCGACATGAACCGGATCCTGAGAAAGAATCTCCTGAAAGGCTGCCGCATAAGCCATCGCCTGGTGGCTAGTGATGTTTTCATCCCCTATCGTGATTTCTTTTTCTTCGGTTGTAGCAGCATACTTATATTCTTTTAAATGATCATTCTCCAGCATATACTCATGGCCTGCAAAGGAAATATTATTGCCCCCATGCTTCATAAAAGGAATGATGCTTAAACCTGCCAGCGGGCCTATAGAAAGGGAAATTACTGGCAGCCCGATCTCCTTTAGCCGGCTTAAAACTTCATCAATGGCTTCTCTTCTTGCCACAGTTACATAGCTGTCTTTTTTTTGTATATAAAAGTCCATGGCCTTTGCATTAGGCAACACTTGTGAAAGTAAGGCTGCATCTTCCTCATTCTTTTCCTGAAAGACTTTCTTTGTCAGTATTCCTTTGCCATTAAAGATCAGGCTTACCGGAATATTCTTATCAGCGGTTAATTTCAATTCCTCTATTGAGTTAAAATGAGCCGCTGATTTTTTATCAATAGTAATTAATGATTTCTTAAGTGAAAGCTGCAAGAGAGAAATTCTGTAACTACCATCCTGCAAAAAAAATATTTCTATGCCGGCGATCCTGCCGGAGCCCAGAAATTTTCGCTTGATGCCGGCCAGCATGATTTAATAAATGATAGTTGGTTTGATAAAGATGATAGAGACCCTTTTATTCTTTGCCTTAGTTCTGCTGCTGAATATCCATCTAAGAATTGGTATCCGTGAAAGTATCGGAAACCCTGATATTTGATCACTCTTTTCTGTTCTTTCAAGCCCGCCCAGAACAATCACTTCATCATTTCTCACCCTGATGATAGATTTGAATTGACTGGTTTGGGAAGCGGGGGGTGCGCTATTATTGGGAGCGTCTGTAAAGTCTGTTACATGCACGTCAATAGTAAGAGTTACCTGATCATCTCCGGAAACAACGGGTTTTATCGCTACTGTAAGATTTGCCTGAACCGGTATCCATTGAATAGCATTGGACACTGTTGGCGTTATACCGGTACCAATAACATTTGAACTTTGAATGCTATAGTATCTTGTGCTTCCAATTGTAAGGTTTGCTTCATGGGAGTTCAAGGTAGAAAGCTTGGGCATTTGCCTTACCTCGGTGTTTCCATTATTTTCCAGGGCTTTCAAACCAATATAAAAGTTAGGGGTAACCCGGCCAATGTTGATGGCTGTGTTTGTGCCCAGGTAATCCAGAAAATTATTGATGGATTTTGAGCTGAAATTAAAATTAAAGCCTGGAAGCACTGAGCCCCCGGTTTTTACTGAATCGGCCAGCCCTGCCGAAATTCCGGTTGAGATTGTCCTTGACTTTGTAACATCAAGCATAATCACGTCAATAAGTACCATGGGCACCACCTTGTCCAGGTGTTTAAAGAAAGCTTCAATTTCCATGATCTGCGGCAGTGACCCTGTCAGGAGTATACTGTTCAGTTCTTTAAATTCTTTAATCTCAACGTTCTTTTTTATTTCCGCAGGGATCACATCCTGGATATCTGAGTATGATCTGAATTGAAACTGAAATACTCTATTGGCCCTCAAACCTTCCAGTTTCCTATCGCCGATCAGAAACAAGCTCTTTTCTTCGCGATAAGTATAGTCCGTACCCTTTAGTATATAAGAAAGGAACTGATCAAAATTTACCTTGTCTACCTTGGTAGAAATAGTACCTTTTATTTCCGAAAACATAAAATAGGAAACGCCTGTTTCTGCGGCAACTTGCTTGATGGCCTGATCAATCGGAATGTTTACTGCTTCAAAAGAGATGAGCTCATTTCCGGTAGAATCTTTTGTAACTTCTAAAAATGTTAAGACTTGTCCCCCTGCCCCCGGCTGACTGGGATTCTTGGGTAAAGTATTTCGCTTTTTGTTCTTGTTGACAAGGATCTCGGATTCTTCTCCTTCGGCAAGGGTTTGCAGCAGGTATGAATTGTCATCTGTCTTGGCAACCTTCAGATTATTTGCAAAAGCAAACTTTTGCATGGCCCCGTCAAAAGGCATATCTTCAATATAAACACTGACTATTTTATTGGCCAGCGCCGGTGAAATGACAACATTCTTTTTGCTTTGTTGGGTGATCTTCCTGGCCACTCTATCCAGCGTGTCATTTTTAAGATCAAGGGTAAGCAGGTTGTTATAATTATTATAGCGCACGATAATTTCTCTCTGGGCAATGACGATAGGTTTGTCAGGTGCAGCATATTTGTAAAATGACATGATGGTACCGACAAAGCGAACATCCAGATCATATTCGGTAATTAAAAACATCAATACATTAATGACCTTTTCGTTGCTGAAATTATTATATATCTTGATATTCAGGGATGGGTCGACAGCAATATTTAAATTATGGGTCTCTGCAAGGCCCCTCATGAATTCCTGGATAGATACCCCGGTAACCGTATAGTCTACGGTTTCATTTAAGCCTTTTACTTTAGATGAAAGGTCTTTAAGGCTTTCCTCAATGATTACAAAACGATGGTCATCCTTTTGTGCAAAAGAGGTTCTGACTGAGAGTAAAAAAATGACAAATAATAAAAAATATTTTAACTTCATTTCGGGTAAGCTATTATGTAAATAAAAGCGGATAAATTTCTTCTATCGATGTTTCGCCCGCTTCAAACACTTTGAAGGCTTTTTCTGCCAGGGTGCTTATTCCTCGCTCTTTATATTCACGGGCAACTTCAAATATACCATTTTTTATCAGTTCCGACATGCCTGCATCTATTGGAACTACCTCATAGATCACTTTCCGCCCTCTATAACCTGTATAATAGCATTCTTCACAGCCAACCGGCACCTGATGCAGCTTAATTTCTCTATAGGGCTTGAACTGTTTTGGATAAAGGGAATTTGAAAATTCTTTTTCCTGCTTGCAGTGCGGACAAAGCTTTCTGAGCAGCCTTTGAGCTACTGATGTATTAAGCGTATTGGCTATCAGATAGGCAGGAACACCTATGTCAATAAGCCTGGAAATAGTGCCCCAGGCTGAATTGGTATGTATCGTGGAAAGAACCAGGTGGCCTGTCTGCGCCGCTCTTATTGCCATAGAGGCAGTGTCCGGATCTCTGATCTCACCTACCATAATCACATCGGGGTCCTGGCGAAGAAAGGTTCGAAGGGCGCTGCCAAAAGTAAGCCCGATGGCTTCTTTTAACTGCACCTGGTTTACTCCTTCCAGTGTATACTCTATCGGGTCTTCGATGGTAAGAATATTTCGCTTTTCATTATTCAGCAATTTTAACGTGGCATAAAGCGTGGTCGTCTTTCCTGAACCTGTTGGTCCGCTGATGAGCAAAATTCCATGCGGTTTTTTAATTCCTTCCAGGTAATTCTCCAGGTCAAAATCTGCAAAGCCCAGGTTGTGAATGTCAATATTGGTAGCATCATTGCTTAGAAGCCTTAGCACCACTTTTTCTCCATGAAGTGTCGGCAGCACAGAAACACGTATATCAAATTTGCTTCCTTTTCTCTCAAAGCTGATCCTGCCATCCTGGGGAAGCCTCTTTTCTGTAATGTCCAGGTTCGCCTGGATCTTGATCTGGTTGATTAGAGTCGGATACTCCGATTTCTGCATCTGGTATCTTTCCACCAGCAAACCATCGATACGAATTCTCACCCTGCACCGCTCTTCATAAATTTCAATATGAATATCACTGCTCTTTAACGCTTTTGCTTCTGAGATCAGATTTGGTAAAAAATCTTCCGCCCCTCCTTTATAATTGAGGTCCTTCTTTTGATTTCCGGCGTTCTCTCTTCTGTAAAATTTAGCCAGCGCCTTTTGAATGGACTCAGTGGCCTCCTCATGCAAAGTGATTGTTTTTCCAAAAAGAATTTCCAGCTCTTCGCCGATGGTAAAATCATTATTATTCTTATCAATGAAAAATGTAAGCTTACCATTGCCGAGCTCTTTAGGAATAATTCTATAATGCCAGGCTTGATCGGCATTGATCACCTGGAGCTCTTCCGCTTTCAGATTCAGATTTTCCAGTTCAGCCATTGATCAGGTTCATGATTTGATAATCTTTATTCAGCTTGATAAAATCAAAAAAGATCTGACTTACAAAAAACAGCATTAATATGCCTGACTGGATCCCTGCTAAGGGGATCTGATGACTTAAATCTTTCTTCATGATCCTGATGATCGTGATTGAGATGATTGTCAGCAAGGGAGTAAGCATGAAGAAGAAAATGAAATAATTCAGGAAGGAGAAAAGAAAACAGCAGGTGAGATAAAACAAGAGGTCGCCCAAAGCAAAATGAGATTTTGTAATGTTTACCAGCTTCCTATTTTTTAATGAAATTAATACTGAGAGAAGCGTGAATACCAGTACTGTACTGACAAGATTGATCTTGATATTATTCAGGTATTCACCCAGTCCAATGGAAGAAATATTGAAGAAAACAAAAAGAAAAAATAAACAGGGTAAAATAATGGCAGAAAAATGTCTTTCCTTAAAATCCTGATAAAGCAGGATAAATAGCAGTATAACACACGCTATGGCGATAAGGATTTGCATTCACTAATCTTCAGTGACCATTTTAAGTTTTTTATCCTGGTCAATTTCCCAGACGTTAAAAACCCCGTCGTTATCAAAATCAGTAATGGAAGTTGCTTTAGCGGTAAAATTTCCCGCGCCAGCATCTATAATTTCTATTACATAATTAGCATTTCCGTCTTCTGTCACCAGCTTGGCCTGCTGAAAGCCCAGTCCCTTCAGATCATT
>DATMOV010000397.1:0-11012 GCA_035568055.1 Cytophagaceae bacterium | reverse complement strand
TTAATACATTACTTTGTACCTGCTATTGAAATCTTCTTCAAATCTGGTTCCGATTAATGTGGTTTTTTGGGACGAGCAGACTCAAAACAAAACATGCTTTAATCCCAATTTATCTTCTTATAGTAAATTCTGGTGACTGCGCCACCTCGCGTATTAGAAAAAACACTTTAGTAAAAATGACTGGTTGATTTTTATCGAGCTGGATATAAAGTCCTTGCGAAAATATTTTTGCTTTAAACTAAAGATGATGTATGCAAGGATAAGAAGGTCAATTGGTAATATGAAATAATATAAAAACATTGTCATTTTAGTCAGGGTAGTTATCTGGTAAAATGAGAGAGTTTCTTTATGGACTCTGATCCAAAAGGAGGTAAAAGCTAAATTGTAAAGAGATACTATTAATGCAATTCCGTTAATTATTTTAACAGTAAAGTATTTTCGATGGACATTAACCTTTATATGGTTTTTTCTAAGCAGAAGAGCTATTGTACCCGATAGAAGTACAGGCATAACGAATAACAGTAAGATAGAAGGTATATTCATGGTTTTATTGTTTACTTGTCAATGATTGAATTTAAAATTTTCTAATCCCGATAAATTAAATTAATTATTATAAAACTGCTGAATTTTTGATTTGTTTATAAGTGTTAACTATCTACAAATAAGGATGACTAAACATCCCGACAATTTTCTGAAGTTTATCCAGATTTACAGTATCGCTTACGTCAATTGAAAACCCGAGTATGTTCTTTTTTCCTGAAATAGGATTAATAAATGGTGTTTTATGAGTTTTAAAAACGTAGGATCTGCCATGAGACAAAGAGAATTTTTGATTTGGGAGTTCTATGTTTTTGTTTCCGAATAAGACATCCTCGTCAGAGTTCCTGATAATTTCCATTTCTTCTTCATCAATAACAAAGTCACTATCATGCTTCCCAATAATCTCAGATTCTGTTAATCCAAATAAATCGGCTTCCATTGTATTGACCAGAATATATGTTCCCATTTCATCTTTTATGAAAACGGGGAAAGGCATATTTTCTATAATTATTTTCAGGAATGCGTAAGTTTTATCATCATCCTTGTTTCTTTGAAAGGAATTATGGGGCGCTGATTTTTCAATAAGGCTAGCCAAAGGATTAAATTCCGCGTATTCTTTGTTGCTGCTACCTAATTTGTCTTTTGCAGCCTTGATATCTCCTTCATTCACTTTTTCAATAACCTGAATAGTATTCTTCAGGCGGTTTCCAAGGTCAATGATCTTGGTTTCATACTCATCAATCATTTTAGCTAATTTATTTTCCATAGACTTTAAAAATTTATAATTATACTTTATTAATACTAGATTGATTATACGTATGAAATTAAAATAATAATTGGATTTATCTTAGTTTTTTGTAAAAAATTACTTGTTTTTTAATTATTTTAATTTTTTAGTTAAAAAACAAACATTATTTTTATAAAACAATATAAAATTCTAAAAAAATGGTTAAAAAAACAACTCGATTTATTAAAAAAACTTACTTATGTTATTAAATAGGTTTAAATTTAATCATATTATTAATGTGAAATATGTAGAGTAAAGGCGGTTTTATGCCCGGCAAGCTTTTAGAAGGGATAGTTGGGAATTGTAAGCCTCTATTCCCTAGGCTTAAATAGTGAATTCAATAGTGAATAATCAGATTGAAGAGGTGAAATTATTGATTTTACCAGTATTAAAAACCTGTCGGCCTTGCAGGCGAAGACTAATTATATTAGGGTGTGATACTCAAACCTTCAGATAAATTTTAAAAATACTCCCTTTATCCGGCTCGCTTATTATTTCTATTCTTCCACCATTGCCATCTACAATTTTTGCTACTATAGCCATTCCAACTCCTGTGCCTTCGACCTGTGACGCAGTACCCTCCAATCTTTGATATAATGAGAAGACCTTTGATTTTTCCTCTTTCTTTATTCCAACGCCATTATCAGATACTTCAAGAAGGATATATCCATTGGATTTTTTTGTGCTGACTTCAATTTCAGGCGTTCTTTTTTCAGAGCGGTATTTAATAGCATTCGAAATGAGATTGTAAAGTATGCTGCGTACATTCTTCCTTGAATATTTTATGGTTGGTTCTAAAAAATTCTCATGAATGATTGTCTGCGATTCTGAAATTTCATTCGTTAAGCAATATCTTATATCCTCAAGAATTTCTGCAAAATGTTGCTCCGTATATTCTTTTTGTTCAGCTTCTACTTTGGCAGTTATTGCCATGTCGGATATAATAGACCCAAACTTTTCAACAGAGTATTTAATATGATTGATTACTTCCTTCACTAATTCTTTTCCTTTCTCTTCTTCCCCCAATATATCTTCAAGATTGAAAATTAAGCCTTGTAAATTATTCAGCGGAGCTTTTAAATCATGCGATGCGGTATAAACAAAATTATCGAGTTCCATATTGATCTTTCGAAGCTGCCCAATCTTTTCAATAAGCTCAGCTTCATATTTCTTCTCTTTTGAAAAGTCCTGAGTGATTTTCATAAAGCCTATATGATTGCCGTCTTCATCTGTTACTTTCGTAAGTATTATATATGCCCAGTACAATTCACCGCTTTTTTTCTTTCTCCAGTTCCGTGTTTCATATCTGCCATTTATATAAGCTTCCTGAAGCTCCAGCAAAGGAATATTCTTTTCTTTAAGAAACTCCGGGAAAAGAATATCATAGAATTCCCCGATAACATCTTCCTTTTTAAATTCTTTTATTTGCTCACATCCAATATTCCAGGAAGAAATAATGCCATGCGTATCCATCATATAAACCGCAAATCCTTTTAATTCTGAAATTACTTTAACAAAATATGAATTTATAAATTCACCGCTTTGGCAACTCTTCATAGATTTAAGTTATCCGGGAAAAACAGGAAAATCCAGGGATTGTTCAAGAAACTAAGTATGTGTATATATGTAATCAGACATAATGAAAACATTTACCACTTCCTGATACTTTCTTTATTAGTTTGTAAGTATATTTTCGTTACGCACGTTAAGATGGATCTAAATAAGTACTTTTGCCATTATTGCTTTTTGTTGAAGATTTACTGAATTATTTGATTAAAATATCTTATCTTTAGTAGGGCTGAGATTCGGGGAGATCTCGGTTTTTTGATATCTCCCTTTTTATCAAGACATTAAGCTTACAGGAAATCAGAAGTAATTATCTAATTTCCTTATTTCTGTTGATTTTGTGGAATTAACTATAAATTTTATTAAATAAATAATCTTAGATGAGACAACTAAAAATCAGTAAGCAGATTACCAACAGGGAAAGTGAATCTCTGGACAAGTATTTACAAGAGATTGGGAAAGTAGATCTAATATCTGCAGATGAGGAAGTGAAACTGGCAAAGAGGATCAGAGAAGGAGACCAATTGGCGCTTGAAAAACTGACAAAGGCCAATCTTCGCTTTGTGGTTTCTGTAGCAAAACAATATCAAAACAACGGATTGACTTTAGGTGACCTTATCAATGAAGGAAACCTGGGATTGATAAAAGCAGGCCAGAAATTCGATGAGACCCGGGGGTTTAAATTCATTTCTTATGCTGTTTGGTGGATTCGTCAATCAATCATGCAGGCTCTTGCAGAGCAATCCCGTATTGTTCGTCTTCCTCTTAACCGGGTAGGTACAATTAATAAAATTTCAAAAGCATTCTCAGACCTGGAACAAAAATATCAAAGAGAGCCTTCCTCAGAAGAGCTGGCTGAGGTATTGGAAATAACCTCTGATGAAGTGGCGGACTCTTTGAAAATTTCAGGCCGTCATATTTCAATGGATGCCCCCTTTGTTCAGGGAGAGGAAAATGGCCTGCTTGACGTGCTTGTAAATGACAATCAGGAAACTCCTGATTCTGGTTTGATGAACGACTCACTTAGAAAAGAAGTGCAAAGGGCTCTTTCAACATTGACTCAAAGGGAATCGGATGTAATGGCCTTTTACTTTGGGCTTAATGGCCTTAGCCCAATGACGCTGGAAGAAATAGGAGAAAAATATAACCTCACCCGTGAGAGAGTTCGCCAG
Source organism: Cytophagaceae bacterium (assembly GCA_035568055.1). GTDB lineage: Bacteria > Bacteroidota > Bacteroidia > Cytophagales > Cytophagaceae > DATMOV01. The sequence goes on along the minus strand of DATMOV010000397.1, from coordinate 6,947 downwards.
ATCAAGGAGAAAGCCACCAGGAGACTTAGACACAGTTCCAGGAGCAATCCTCTTAAGCCTTTCCTTTGTTAATTAAGGAAGTTGATAAAAAATTTGGCTTATTTTATAATGAATCAACCCTTGGAAGGTTTTAACGCCCCCAAGGGTTTTTTTTCTTAATCAGGATAAGAGAGAAGTTATTCAGATCGTCGCTTCAACTATATCGATGAGGCTTCGGCATAGGAATATAGATTTTAAAAACAGATCCTTTGTCAAGGGTACTTTCCAGTTCGATCTTTCCACCCGCATTATCAATTATTTTTTTAACGATGTATAAGCCAATGCCTGTACCCTCAACATGATCGTGAAATCGTTTAAACATATTGAAAATCCTTTCTTTATTTTCTTCTTTAATACCCAATCCATTGTCCTCTATCCTTATTAATATGAAATTATCAATCGGAGAAGACTTAATAGATATTTCGGGCTGTCTTTTTGGTGAACGGTATTTGATCGCGTTGCTAAGAAAATTATAGAGAATGCTCCGCATATTTTTTCTCGAAAATTTTATCTCCGGAGAATCTTTGAAATCAACTTCAATTTTGGCCTTATTTTCCAGAATCAAATCATTTACATTGAAGAGTACTTCGTTATATAATTCCGAAAGGTCTATGTTTTGAATATCCTCTTCAATTGATTTTTGAGTTCTGCTTATTTCAGTAAGCTCATTAATGGTTTTTTTCAACCTGTCAACAGATTTCCTAAACATATTAATCACAGGTTTTATCTCCTCATTGTCGGTGGTAAAATCCCTGATCATTGTATTTAATAAACCTTCCATGTTTGAAATCGGAGCCCTGAGGTCATGTGAAGCCGCATAAATAAAGCTATCCAGGTCATTATTGATCCTCGTAAGCTCTTCATTTTTTTGCCTGAGTACACTGGCATTTGATTCAGCCAGAACATCCTGAGCTTTTTTAATTGTTGTAATGTCATTAAAAGTGATGATAGCTCCGTCAATTTGATTGATTTGTCTTCTTATGTAGGGCGATATTGTCATTTGATACCATTTGCCATCTTTTGTTTGAATTTCTTTTATGCGCACATCTGAATCTGAAATTACTTTGACGATATCTTCAATGAATCCTTCAAATTTTATGTTTGTAGAAATGTTTGAGAGGGATCTTCCCAGATCATTTTCAACCAGGTTAATCTGTTTGATGGTTTCAGCGGTAAATTTTCTTATTATTAAATCTTTGTCAACAAAAAGTTGTGCATTGAGCGAACTTCTAAAGTAATTGGTAAGGTCATCATTAAGTTCGGCTAATTCTTTAATTTTAGTCTGATATTCATTGTTAACAGTTTGAAGTTCTTCATTGATTGACTGAAGCTCTTCATTAGAGCTTTGCATTTCTTCATTACCGGAAATCAGTTCTTCGCTGTACGCCTGAGAATTATCATTGGCTATTTCCAATGCTTCAAAAGCCTTCTCAAGACGATCTTTAGTTTCTTTTAGTTCTTTCTCAAGTTCTGTTATATAGCGGTTGCTGTGATTTTTTTTATCAAAAATCTCAACATCTTCACCGGTGATTTCTTCAAATTTACTATCCCTGAAAAGGACAATGATCACCTTTTGTCTGAATTTATCTTCAGATAAAAAGGGAATCAGCTGAATGGTTACAGTGCGCCTGAAATTAGCATCTGTAAATCCGACATCTTTAATTGTTACTTCCTTATGTTCACGCATGGCTTCCCGAAGAGATCCTCCAATTGCGATTGATAGCTCTTCAGGCACTACCTCTAATAAATTAAAATTCAGTATTTTTGGAAGGAGATATTTTTTTAAATCCCCCAGTGGCTGAATGATATTAAAATTCTCATCAATACAGGCACCGGAAAAATCCGAATATTTTAAAAGGCTATGAATAATGAGGTCTGAAAAATTATTTTGACTGGCTACTTTTGATGAATGAACATTGGGTAAAAAATCAAATTGTTTTTTTATGTCAATACCGGTAGTCATAAATTCTCGGTTGCCAATAGTCTTCGCTGCTTCAATGTTTTTATAGATCTTGTATTTCTTATCTGTTTCAGAAAAGAATTTTTTAAACTCTCCAATACTTTCACTGGATCCTAAAAATAAATAACCGCCAAGATTAAGGCAGAAATGAATCGTTGCCAATAATTTCTTCTGTAATAAAGGATTTAAATAAATGAGTAAATTCCTGCAACTGATAAGATCTATTTTGCCATAAGGAGTTTGTTTAATAATATCGTGATGTGCGAAGATCACCATCTTCCTTATATTATCCCTGACTTTATATTTGTTACCTTCTTTTTGAAAGAAATTTTCAATTCTGGCCGGAGAAATATCAAGATTGATATTTTCAGGATAAACACCTTTAGAAGCAATGTTGATAGCTTCTTTGTCGATATCGGTAGCGAATATTTTTACTTCCAGGTCTTTTTTTATTTCTGTAAGATGTTCTTTAATAAGAATGGCAAGCGAATAAGCCTCTTCTCCGGTCGCACATCCAATAACCCAAACCTTTAATGTGTCTATAATTAATTTATTCTGGATAATATCAGGAATTACCTCATCTCTTATTTTTTCGAATGCGTCCTCGTCTCTGAAAAACTTAGTCACACTGATTAAAAATTCTTTAGAAAGACTTTCTATTTCTCGGGAATCATTTTCCAGAAACTCCAGATAGTTTTTAAAAGAATCAATATTTTTCTTCGACATTCTTCTGAGAATTCGCCTTACGATTGTGGGACGTTTATAATCTGTAAAATCTAAAGGTGTTGTATTTTGAATCAGTTTTAAGATTTCGACCAATATAATTTCATCTTTCTCATTGATTTTTTCCGAGAATTTATTTGTTAAGCGGGCTTGTCTTAAATAATTTAATATCTCGAAAGGCATTTGCTCTGGAGCCAGAATAAAATCCGTTGTACCCGATTCTATTGCGTGATTAGGCATACTATCGTATTTTGCTGTTTCCGGATTTTGTACCATAACCATACCGCCAGCTTTTTTTATAGACGCAATGCCTTTCGACCCGTCTGATCCTGCTCCGGAAAGTATTACTCCAATGCTTCTGTTTCCATATTCAGCCGCCAGGGAATCCAGAAAAACATCTATGGCGGTGTTAGGCTGCAATGTTTGGTTATCGGATATTATGAGCTTGCCTTCATTGATTGTAACATTCTTTCTTTCGGGCATCAGGTATACACTATTAGGCTCAATAGCCATATTATCTTCCACCTCAAAAATCCTGAGTTTACTGTGCTTCCCAAGGATCTCCGCCATTTTGCTTTTATAATCCGGAGGAAGATGCTGAATGATGATATAAGAAACACCATCGTGGGGCGTGTGGTCAAAAAATGTTTTAAGAGGTTCCAGGCCTCCGGCAGAAAATCCTATACCTATAATGTAATGATCTGTTTTGGAAGTGTCGGCAATAGTAGTCATCTTTTACAAGGTATGATTTTGTATTGAAAACATAATTTATCCTCTTTAAATGACAAGTCACTTAGGGGAACTTAAAATAGCTAAAAATGTTTAATCACCAGATTTTTTTCTGGTGGTTAAGAAGCATTAGATAGAATGCAAATCTTTGAATTTCACGCCTAATATATTAAAATTCAACTATATTTTTTTTAAAAGGTGGTTTTTGGGCTTCAAACTCATAATATTATTTCGCGATGGCCATCAGCAAATCTGACTGGGTCAGAATATGTACTTCATTCTTTTCATCACGTACGAGCAGAGCACTGCTGCCTTCCGTGATCAGCGAGGAAAGCACATCAATGGTTTCATCGAGCCCAACAAAAGTAAATGGTTTCTCCATCACATCCTTTACTTCTTTATCTCTGATGGAAGGATCTTCAATCATTAACTTCAACACTTTTGAATCACTGATGCTGCCTACAAATTCTTCACCATCTTTGACGGGGATCTGCGAAATGCCTACCTGGTTGAGCCTGGCAACAACATCGCCAAGCTTATCGCTGACATTAACTGTGATCAGTTTGCCGGCAGATTTTCTTTTTGAAAGAATATCCTGAGCAGTGGCATAACTTCTGGATTCCAGATAGCCATGGTCTTTCATCCAGCTGTCGTTGTATATTTTGCCCAGATACCTGGTTCCATGGTCCGGCAGTATGATCACCATCAAATCATTTTCGGTAAAATGCTGGCGCGCATATTCCAGTCCGCCAAATACAGCAGAACCGCTGGACCAGCCGACAAACAAGCCTTCTTCCTTTGCCAGCCTGCGTGTCATGATGGCGGCATCTTTATCTGTGACTTTGATGAATTGGTCTATCAGGCTGAAGTCTACATTTTGGGGAAGTATATCTTCACCTATTCCTTCGGTACGGTATGGATATATTTCATTCGTATCAAACTTGCCTGTTTCCTTATATTTTTTGAATACAGAACCATAAGGGTCGATGCCGATGGATTTTATATTCTTGTTTTTTTCTTTGAGATATTTTGATACCCCACACATAGTGCCTCCGGTACCAACCCCACACACATAGTGCGTAATTTTTCCACCGCTTTGTTTCCATATTTCAGGCGCTGTTGTTTCGTAATGCGCCACGGAGTTGGAAAGATTATCGTATTGATTTAGAAAAAATGAATTCGGGATCTCCTTGCTGAGCTTGGCCGCCATTGAATAATAAGAGCACGGATCTGTAGGTATCACATTGGTAGGACAAACTACTACCTCTGCACCTAATGCAGTCAATACGTCAAGTTTCTCTTTTGATTGCTTATCTGTAGTTGTGAAAATACATTTATAACCTTTGGCAATGGCGGTGAGGGCAAGTCCCATTCCTGTGTTGCCCGAAGTACATTCTATAATCGTGCCGCCCGGTTTCAGTTTCCCGGATTTTTCAGCATCCTCTACCATCTTCAGCGCCATCCGGTCTTTAACCGAGTTACCCGGATTAAAATATTCTACCTTTACCAAAATGGTACCCTTGATTCCTTTGGCAAGCTTATTGAGCTTTACCATCGGTGTATTGCCGATTGTTTCTATGATTGAATTGTGATACATGTATGGGTTTCTCTGATAAAAATTATTTAAAATTAATATAATCTATTAAAGAACATAAAGTCAAATGCAGAAGTTTAGAAAAATTCTCAGTATTTCCAGTCTTTTATTTCACGGTGACTTTGAAGACAAGAAGCTTTAAAATGCCACAAGGGAACTTTAATAAAGGCAAATTGAATAGATTTCAATGGACAAATTAAAATTGAACTTTTCAAAAACTTTCTAAATGCGGGCGTAGTTAGATTGTATATAAAGGGGGAGGAAGATTTATGGAGAGTTATTATATAAAGCCATCGCTATCTGAAATTTGCATCAATGCTACTGGGGATCTTTGTGAAATAGTGGATTTTGGCAATGAGGTCGTGGAATACAAAATTAATGGAGTTACGGAGCATATTATATATGGAATATTTTTCAGTTTTAATCAAAAGCCTGAAATAAAATAGTTTTAAGTAGTATTTGGGTGCGAATGTGTTAGTTAGATTTTTATAGTTTGTAGGGTTTTAGGTCGTAGTTTTAAGTTTTAGGATAATAAAAACCTGCTGGTAGTTCCGGCAGTTTTTTTTCTTGAGATTTAAAGCTAAAATGTTGAGTTGGAATTAAGGAACCAAGCAACTTTAAAAAGGTGTTCTCTCAACGGAGGGAAAGTGAGTTATGAATGATCTTAAAATTAAAGGTTCTTTTAGAGAGCTCTTGGGTAAACTAAAAAAGAAATATGGAGAATTGACTGATGATGACGTAGCTTTTGAAGAAGGAAAAGAGGATGAGGCAATAGGCCGTTTGCAAAAGAAGCTGGGTAAGTCAAAAGATGAAGTGATAAGGCTTTTGCATAGTGACGAGTTTTAAGTTTAAAAATTAAGTAAGATAAACAGATAAAAACCTGCCGGAATTCTCCGGTAGGTTTTTATACTTTTTCTCTGTGTCCGGCACTGATCAATTATCACTTGCGCCTGCCAATAAATACAGCACAGCCATTCTGATGGCCACGCCATTTTCAACCTGGTTTAAAATAATCGAATGGTGGGAATCGGCCACATCGCTGTTTAATTCGACACCCCTATTGATAGGGCCGGGGTGCATGATGACGATCTCCTTATCCAGTGAGTCCAGCAAAGCCTTGTTGATCCCATAGTACAATGAATATTCCCTGAGAGAAGGGAAATATTTTATGGTTTGTCTTTCCAGCTGAATGCGCAGCACATTGGCTACATCGCACCATTGAAGCGCTTTTCTAAGATCAAGCTCCACTTTTACTCCAAGGTCTTTAATGTATTTTGGAAGCAGCGTATTGGGCCCGCATACCATCACCTGTGCACCGAGTTTCTGTAGTGCGAAAATGTTGGAAAGCGCAACCCTTGAATGAAGGATGTCACCAAAAATACAGACCTTCTTACCTTCAACACTTCCAAGTCTTTCTCTGATTGAAAAAGTATCCAGCAAGGCTTGGGTGGGATGCTCATGGGTACCATCACCTGCATTGATGATTTTGGCTTTGATGTGTTTGGCCAGAAAATGAGGGGAGCCCACACTTTTATGTCTGACCACGATCATATCCACCTTCATTGCAAGTATGTTATTAACGGTATCAAGCAAGGTTTCCCCCTTTTTTACTGAGCTGCCTGATGAGGAGAAATTAATAGTATCAGCGGATAGTCTTTTCTCTGCCAGTTCGAACGAAAGTCGCGTACGCGTGGAATCTTCGAAAAACATATTGGCAATTGTGATGTCTCTCAAGGAAGGTACCTTTTTGATCGGGCGGTTGATCACTTCTTTAAAATTCTGAGCTGTTTCAAATATAAGATGAATGTCCTCAGGGGTGAGTTCTTTGATTCCTAACAGATGCTTTACACTTAACTGGGGCATTATATATTTTATGTTTTTACTTGATGTCTTTGACTAACC